>CAXMTQ010000405.1:0-1641 GCA_964196205.1 uncultured Desulfobacula sp. | reverse complement strand
ATCTTCTTGACATGGGAGCTGTTGAAATTTCCAGAAATAGTTTTCTTGATATTATTCAACAATCTGTTAAAAGAGAAGACATTAAAAAAATTTGGGATACAGATATAACTCTTTCTCCCGACCTGGGCAAAGGGTAATACTTTGTCCTAAATAAAAAAAATACTGAGGAACAAATTATATGCTTTTAAAATTATTTTTATGTTTTACACTGATTCCTGTTTTAGAGCTTTATTTACTAATCAAAATTGGAACTGTCATTGGGGGCTTTAATACTATTTTACTGGTTGTTTTAACAGGATTCACAGGTGCATGGCTTGCCAGAATGGAAGGTATGAATACCATGATGAAACTTAGAACAAATCTGCAGCAGGGGCTCATGCCCGCAGAAGAGTTAATTGATGCTGTTATCATATTTGCAGCAGGTGTTGTGTTGTTAACTCCAGGTCTTATCACTGATGTTTGTGGCTTGGCTTTGCTATGGCCTGTTACAAGGAATAAATTCAAACAGATGCTTAGAAAAAAGTTTGATGAGATGCAATTGCAGGGTAATATAGATATCACTCGGTTCCATTAATTTTGAATAATGATTGAATCAATTATTGGAATGGGATATCATGCATTCGGCAAATAGTGGGGCACAGAGGATTTTCAATTTTTTTCAGATATATGGTTTAAGGATTAAATGGAAGTCAAAGCACAAATTTTAAAAATGATCCAAAAAAAAGATGGTGGCTTTCCAAATCTTTCCGGTGTTATTGATAGAATTGTCATTGTTGCCTCGGATGAAAAAACAACAACAGAAGATCTTGCCGGGATTATCTCCTGTGATCAGGGAATGAGCAATCAATTATTAAAGCTTGCCAATTCAGTTTATTATGCACAAAAAACAAATATTGAAACCGTTAAAAAATCTATTACTGTTATAGGATTTGATGAAACCATCGGCATAGCCCTTGCCATGGGGATTTTATCTTCTTTTTCTGACGAATCCGGTCTAAGCCTTGATGTGAAAGCTCTGTGGATACATGGCATAGGAGTCGCAACTGTGTCAAAGGAGCTTGCCAAAAGAACAAATCCAGGCATAGCAAGTAAAATTTTTATTCCAGCACTTCTCCATGATATGGGTAAGGTTATATTGTCGGTATATTTTAAAGATGAATACAGAAAAGTCAGACAATTTGCCATTGAGCACAACAAGCCTCTCTATTTTGCGGAGAATACCATACTAAAATTAGATCATGCCATACTCTCTGCTCTTTTGATGAAACGCTGGAATTTTCCCCAGTCTATTATGATTCCCTGCAGGTTTCATCATAACCCTGAATCTGCACCCATCAAGTTCAAACATCAATCTTTGATTATTAATCTGGCAGATTATCTGACCCAAAAGGCTCAAATCGGGCACAGCGGCAATCCAGTTCCGGTCACTGTTAAAAATGTCTCGAACAAGATTGGTGTCAATGAAACCGTATTAAAGCTTATGATTGATCAGTTAAAGAGAAAAGAGAGTGAAATAAAGGAGTTTTTTAATATTACAACAGGAGCTGTTTAACAATTTAAAACTTTTTTAAATATCCTTAAGGTTTCTCTCTCCTGAAGAATTTTTACATGCTTTCTCAAAATCATTCAGGCTCTCTTCCA
>CAXMTQ010000404.1:0-1653 GCA_964196205.1 uncultured Desulfobacula sp. | reverse complement strand
AAGGGCTGTTGAATAACTCTTTTTTCCAAAGGCTTTTGCCCAGGCTTCACAAAAGAGAGGAAACTGCCATGTCCATGCTGTTCCATTATGATATGCCGGCTTTCTTTGAGTATCTTCATCTCCTTTATAAACACCTGCATAGGGATAATGGGGATCCTTTAATATTTTACCATTATAAATAATATTAATTGGATATTCAACCCTTTGATCAGCAAGACTTCTGATAGCTCCTGGGACAAGCAATTGAAGGGATTTCTCAACACATTTCTGTGCAATTATATTATTTTTTATCACATCAAGGGTGAATAAAAAGAGTTGATTGGGTCTTAATGCATCATCTGCAACAGCATCCCTGGCCGCGACATTGGCATCTGCATGGAGGCAATCAACAAAAAAGGCAGATTTTTCATTATAAAACAGATCAAGAATGGATTTTTGAACCATTTTTGCCCTTTGCTGCCATACTGTTTTAACAGATGTGTCAATTGATCCAAGAAAATCCAGTGCATTATACCATAAAGCCTGGATCTCAACTGGATATCCCTGGCGCGGAGAGCCTGCAGGAAAATTTGTATCCATCCATGTAAAATGGTATGGGCTGTATAAAAGCATGGTTTCTCCATCAGCTTTTACACCTGTTTTTGTACCTTTTATCAGGGAATTTGCAATGGACAGAAGAATATCCAAAACTTTGCGATTATCAAGTGTTTCGTTTAAGAAATCATTGGTTTTTTCTTTTTTAACCAAATCCTTGCAGCAGGAGAAAAACCATAAAGGTGCATCAGATGTTTCAATATTAGCAGCATCTTTTCCACAAATCATATTAGGCAGGGTACCATTATCTTCAAACCTGCCAAACAACCTTAATATGGATTTTGCCTCTGGGAATCTGCCAAGTTCAATTAAGCTTCTGCAGAATATCAAGCTGTCTCTTCCCCAGTCCAGAAACCATGGATAACCTGCAATAACACTCTTGTCTGAGCCGCGATCCACAATAAAAGCATCAAGGCTGAGTTCCACTGCGTTAAAAAGAGGGGCTCTTTTTTCAAATGCTTTAGGGTTTAAAAACTTATTTTGTTGGCTTAAATTAATTTTACCATCCTGGTTGTCCACTACAGCAGCATTCAGCAATATTTTTTCTTTGCCAACACAGGAGACAGTAAAATATCCCGGGCTGAAAAAATCAGAATCAGGGTCAAGCCCTCTTAGCTCTTCGAGAGTATGATGAACCATATAATGCCATTCTGGTTCATGGATAAATTCACCCTTTGATATATTGACTTCAAGTTTTTTGCCGTTTGAAAGAAAAAAGGAGAATCCTTTTTCAACAGCATGAATAGCATGAGGCCACTGTTTTTCCGGGCCCTTAAATGCTTTGACAGTTTCATGAAAACCTCTGTCTTCAATATCAGGCCTCATTATAATGGTCACAGCCTTGTCATCTTCGAGAACAGATTCACTTTCACTGCCGGTACCTTCTCTTTCTATTGCAAGACAGATATGGTTCTCTTCAGGGTCAAGAGTAAGATATAGGTTCAGAACATAATATTTGCCTTCTGATGTGGGAATACGAAACAGCCATCTGCCGCCATGGTCGTAGGAAAATGTAAATTCTTCAAGGCAATCGGGAACAAGTTCCCTTGAATAGCCCTG
>CAXMTQ010000403.1:0-1674 GCA_964196205.1 uncultured Desulfobacula sp. | reverse complement strand
CGATCAAATACTGAATATTAAAGATTGTGATAAAAAAATGATAGAGGGAAGGTCTGGATGAAATCTACAGCAAACCGCAAAGAAACATTCCAGCCCTCCCTCCAACTCACCATCTCCTGTCTGTTTATTACTCTTATCCTTTCTGTAGGAGGTTCTTTAAGCTGGTACCACTACCATGTATCTTCAAAAAACCTGCTGGCAGCGGCTGAGAAGAATTTCAGCCAGATTGGCAGGGAACTGGCCAGGGATTTTGCAAATTTGATCAGCCCTGCTGTGCAGATTGTTGAGTTCAGAGCATTGTCTCCTCTTATGGAGGCAAAAAACTTAGAAGAGCGATTGCGTTACCTGCCGGAATTCAAGTTAGCTCTGGAACAAGTTTCAAGCATGACAGGCCTGCAGGCAGGATATCCAAACAATGACTATTTTCTGGTTAAACTCATCCGTTCTTCTGAAGATCTGATTAAACTTAAGGCACCGCCAGGAACAGATCTTGTTGTTACCCATATTTCTGATATCCCGGCAGGAAAACACTTTAAACAAATTTTATTTTTTGATGAAACATTCAGGCAGATAAAACAAAACAAACCCGAAATTTCTGATTTTAACACACTTCAACGGCCTTGGTATAAACTCTCACAGAGCAGCAATACACCAATTGTAACCCCCCCTTATTTTTTCCATTTTGCCCGGAAAGTGGGCACAACGATAGCGGTGCGTGATAAAAAAACAAACGCAGTTGCAGGAGCGGACCTTACAATTGAATCATTGTCAAAGATCATAGGCAGCTATAAAATTACTCCAAACTCTGAAATTGTTTTGCTGGGAAAATCAGGAGATGTTTTTGCCTATAAGGATACTGGAAAATTAATATTTCAACGTGGTGAAAAAGATTTTGAGCTGGCAGGTCTTACTGATCTCGGGCATCCTGTTCTCACATCAATAGCCAATACAAAAAATCTTGAACCACACTCATTTACCATAAAAACAGACGGAGAATCATGGAGAGGAGAAATCATCTCCATTAATATCGGCTATGACATGAACCCGAGACTTCTGATTGCTGCCCCGGAAAGTGAACTCCTTGCACATGCCGTAAAAAAGAGGCAACAGTCCTTGTACATAACTATGCTTATCCTGGCAGCTTTCCTTCCTCTTGCATGGCTGGTGGCCCAGATGATTTCAAGACCTTTGCGCAGACTTGCACTTGATGCTGAACAAATAAACCATTTTAATTTCAAGCAGTCCCGGAAAGGCAGATCATTTATCAAAGAGGTGGATGACCTGGCAAAAATTATGGGATTCATGAAAAAAACCATTTCAGAATTTCTCACTCTTACAGAATCTTTAAACAAGGAGAAAGATTTTGATCACCTGCTGGAAAAAATAACCAGAGAGGCCGGCAAAATTGGCCAGACGGAAGCAGTTATTACCTACCTTCTCTCTGATGATAAATTAAAACTCGAACCGGTTTCCATACACTGTTCCGACACCATATATGCAAATTTAGAAAAACAGCTCCCCTCCCTTTTAATTAAAGAAAACCATGGGATATGCCGTGCCTCTATAAATAATAAAATTAATATCACTATTCCCGGCAGTGATGAAAAAACAGGGTTTAACCATTTCCTTTCTCATTTAGACAACCACGAGTTAACTGTGGTCGCCCTGCCTTTA
>CAXMTQ010000402.1:0-1700 GCA_964196205.1 uncultured Desulfobacula sp. | reverse complement strand
GCTTAATGCAATATCCATTCCAGCCAAGAAATTTTATACTTATTCCTTGGTGAAAAATTGTAAAAATACAAGACCGACTGTAATAAGATACTATAACAACTACAAAACTACAGCCATATGCAACTCTGGATGCTTTACTATCTCAATATTCACGACTATTAATTTTTTAAAGGAACTACTTGGAATCCTTTTATACAAGATAGTTTAAAATAACTGACGACTTAGATTTGTCAAATGGCGAACATTTTTTGACAACAGACTTTTCCGGTGATTTTTGTGCCCTTTGCTTCAGATCCTGCTGAAGAGTCGTGGAGTGAGGTGATGCTGTGACCGGGTTGAACCAGAAGGTCTTGCGCAACAGGCACGTGAGTCAGGAATTTTTATCAATTCGGTAACGCAGGGATCTTAAGCTTAGATTTAAATAGTCAGCTGCCTTGCTTTTATTGCCTCCTGCAATTTCCAGGGCTTTTTTAAGGTATCCATGTTCAATGGTTGACAAAATTTTATCAAGGTCAACGCCCTGCTCTACATCATTTAGATCAAATCTCTGACCTTTGATACCTTCAACCCATCTGCGTTTTTTATACATTGAAATGGTAAGGCTTTCAGGCAGGATAATATTTGTTGACGAGAGTGCAACACTCCGCTCGATTAAGTTTTCAAGCTCCCTGACATTGCCGGGAAAGCTGTATTTATTTAAGAAATCAATGGCATAGGAAGAGAGTTTGACAATATCTTTTTCCATCTGGCTGGAGTATTTTTTAGCAAAATGTTTGGACAGAAGTTCCACATCACCTTTTCTGTCTCTCAGAGGCGGCACCTTGATGGGAATAACATTCAGCCTGAAAAAGAGATCTTCCCTGAAATTTCCCTCTATGACTTCCTGCTCAAGTTTTTTATTGGTGGCTGAAATAATTCTTACATCTACTTTTATCTCTTGTGTTCCGCCAACGGGTTTGAAAGATGTTTCCTGAACAGCGCGCAGCAGTTTAACCTGCAAAATCGGAGACAATTCACCAATTTCATCCAGAAAAATGGTTCCCTGATTTGCAGATTCAAAAAGTCCCTGTTTATCCCTTATTGCACCTGTAAAAGAACCCTTAACATGACCGAAAAACTCACTTTCGATTAAAGTATCAGGAATTCCACCGCAATTGACAACAACAAAAGGTTTATCTTGCCGCTTTGATTGTTCATGAATGGCCCTTGCTATTAATTCTTTTCCAGTACCGCTTTCTCCTGTAATCAAAACATTGGTTTTTGTGGGGCTAACCTGTGTTATTCTTTTATAGATAGCCTGCATACCAGGGCTGCGGCCTATAATGCTGTTAAAATGCAGATTATCCTGAAGTTCCGAGGATGTGCACTCTTTTTCCAGGTCAAGAGTTTTCATTTCTAAGGCTTTTTTAATGGTATGTTTTAATTCCTGGTTGTCAAAAGGTTTGGGAACAAAATCATATGCACCTTCATTCATGGCCTCAACAGCAATTTCTGTTGTGGAATAAGCTGAAATCATGATAACAATTGTATCCTGATTTTTCTTTTTTGATTGTCTTAAAATTTCCAGGCCTGTGAGGTCACCAAGACGGATATCAGTCAAAACAAGATCATATTCATTTTTTTTAATCATGTTTAATGCCTGTTTGCCGGATTTGGCCTCAGATACCTGATATCCCTCTTTGGACAAAAAAACCTCAAGA
>CAXMTQ010000401.1:0-1713 GCA_964196205.1 uncultured Desulfobacula sp. | reverse complement strand
TATCTAGGTGAAAAAACGATTCTTGTTACAGGTGCAGGCGGCTCCATCGGGACAGGTCTGTGTAAACAAATATTCAGATATCATCCCAAAACACTTGTTCTGTTTGAACGGGCTGAAAGTCCTCTTTATGAAATAGATCTTGAACTTAAGAAGAATTTTCCTGATCTAACTATCATTCCTGTTTTGGGTGATATCCAGAATAGAGATGAACTTGAGACTGTATTTGAATTAACAAAGCCTGATATCGTTTTTCATGCAGCAGCTTACAAACATGTCCCAATGTTGGAAAAATATCCCTGGAAAGCAGTGGAAAATAATATAATCGGTACTAAAAAACTTGTTGAAATTGTGGATCGGTTTGAATGTGAGAAATTTGTTTTTGTCTCAACGGATAAAGCAGTTAACCCTTTTAATATCATGGGTGTCAGCAAGAGAGTTTGTGAGATGATTGTCCAGAACCAGAATTTGGTCAAGCAATCCAAAACCCAGTTTTTAACGGTTCGGTTTGGCAATGTAATCGGAAGCGTGGGCAGTGTTATTCCCCTTTTTAAAAAACAGATTAAAGAGGGAGGTCCTGTTACAGTCACACATCCGGATATTATTCGTTATTTCATGCTTATTCCTGAAGCATGTCAGCTCATCTTGCAGGCAGGTGCAATGGGGCAAGGTGGTGAAATATTTATTCTGGAGATGGGGGAGCCGGTTAAAATTGACAATATGGCCAGAGATTTAATACGGTTTTCAGGTTTTGAGCCTGATGTTGATATAAAAATTGAATACACAGGATTGAGGCCTGGGGAAAAATTGTATGAAGAACTAATGACTGCAGCTGAAGGTGTCATCCCAACGGAACATGGGAAAATTATGGTATTAAAGAGCCGGGAAGTTGATATGGAACTTTTGAACGCCGGTCTTATAAAATTAAAAAAGGGAGTTGAAAAACAGAGTAAAGGAAAAATCAGGGCATTGTTAAAGGAAATTGTTCCTGAATATAACAATGCATAAATCGTATCACTGGTTTAAAAATCAAACACTGCATTTAGGAGGGGAAGCTCTGTGGGTGATACTGGGGCAAATACTCTCTGTTGTGATATTGTTTGGGGGTGTTCGATTAATGACTCAGGTCCTGTCGCCGCATGAATATGGAAAACTTGCCATAATTATGAGCCTTGTGAATGGTGCACTCTATTCTGTAGGTCAGGCTCTGAAAATGACAGCAACCCGATATTACAGTGTTATGGTCAATGATAAAAACCCCAATTGGTATTGGGATTTCTTTTCAAAGGCCATCAGGTATTCAACGATTTTTTTAGCCGTCATGGTTTTTTTATGTTTTTTCCTGAGTTTCGGCCTGGGCAATGATTGGGTTACCGGCTTTGGGTGGGCAATAGTAAGTATTCTTGCTTTTATTGTACTAATTAATGCAATAGTATATGGTGTTCAAAATGGCGCACGCAATAGAAAAGTATTTGTTTTTCATCAGGTGCTGTTTGATGGAGGCAGAATCTGTTTTGCTTTTATAATTGCCTATAGCTTATCAGGGTCTGCAGTAAATGCTGTTTCCGGTTTTGTACTTGCAGGTTGTATGATCTTAATATCTCAACTCTATTTTTTATTGAAATTAAAAAAAACATTTTATATTGAAAATTCACGTATAGATACAGATAGAATTCATCAATTGTATTCCTATACTTGGCCTTTGCTGATTGGAGG
>CAXMTQ010000400.1:0-1719 GCA_964196205.1 uncultured Desulfobacula sp. | reverse complement strand
TCAGATATCATGAAAAATAAGTTTAGACTAAAAATGCCGGATGTACTTCCAAAAGCAATTGATCCGGATGATATCAAGCTTTTTTTATCTGTTATAAATACTGTCAGGGAACGAGCATTGATTCTGGTACTTTTAAGAACGGGCATGAGGATAGGAGAGTTACTGGGAACAAAGATTATAGATATTGATTTTTCAGAGAGAAAAATTGAGATCCCCCAGGCTCAAAAAACTTATGAAGGTAGGACAGTATACATGGGAGATGATGCTTGTTCTGCTTTAAAGAACTGGTTGAAAGAAAGGTTGCCTGGTAAGGAATACATTTTCTATGGCAAAGGGAACCGTGAAAAGCTATCGTATGCCATGGCCAGAGTTCTGTTTATTAAACATATGCAAAAAGCAGGGTTATCTCACAAAGGATATACGTTGCATTGCCTGAGGCATACATTTGCCAGTGAATTACTCAATGCTGGAATGCGACTCGAATGTCTGCAAGTCCTCTTAGGACACAATGATATTGAAATGACAAGGCGTTATGCCAGGTTGACAGATATTACCAGGAAACATGAATATTTCAAAGCAATGGAAATAATTGAAAAAGGAGAAATTGATGGCCATTACAGATTCCTTAATTAATTTTCGGCGCTTTTTAAAAAGAAGAAACTGTGCCAAAGGAACAGTTAAAAACTACATGAATTCTCTGAAGAATTTTGCTATTTGGATTGATCTTCCTATTGAAGAGGTGACCAACCAGCATATATTGGAGTATATTGATTTTCTATTGGATAAAAGACTTCGTGCAAAAACAATTAATAATAATTTGGATAGTATACGCGGTTTTTATAATTATCTTCAAAATGAAGAAAACGCTGTTAACAGCAATCCGGTTAAAAAAGGTTATTGTCTGCGCTTAGGCAGGCCTTTACCAAAGCATTTGAGAGATGAGCAGGCACAAGAAATCTTCAAATTCATTAAATCCGTTCGTGACAGGGCAATTTTTATGTTGATGCTGCGTTGTGGATTAAGAGTGGAAGAAGTTGTTAACCTTACCTTGAATGCGATTGATTTTAAAAGAGGTCAGATTCTTATATTTCAAGGGAAAGGTGCAAAAGGACGTATTGTTTATTTCAGCCAGGATACGTATGATGCACTTCTGGCTTATATGAAAAGAAGGAAATCTTCAAAAATTCAAAATCTTTTCCTTGTTGAAAAAGGAACTTACAAAGGGAAAGCAATTTCAGTTCGAGGCATTCAAAAACGTATTGAGTACTACTCAAAGAAAAGCGGGATAAAAGTATCCTGCCACCATTTAAGACACACGATGGCAACACAATTATTGAATGCAGGTGCAGATCTTGAGATAATACAGGATCTGCTGGGACACAGCAAAGTTACCACTACTCAAAGATATTGCAAAGTATCAAATTTAAGGGTTCAAAGGGATTATTACAAGGCAATGGATTATGTGCTGCAAAGATAAAAAGGAATTTTATCAGTTTATAATGGGGCTCTGCCCCAAACCCCGGGATTTAACGCATTGAAGGCAAAAGCATGTAACAATAGGGGCAGTGCATGATGCACCACCCCCATGCTTAAGCCACCAGCTTCGGCGCTCGGGTTGCTTCCCAGCATAGCCCTATCCTCCGAGCTGGTACAAATAGAATAGTAAAAGAATGAAAAAATATCAAGATAGTGACATTAAATCTCCAATAAAGATGAACC
>CAXMTQ010000399.1:0-1719 GCA_964196205.1 uncultured Desulfobacula sp. | reverse complement strand
CCTGATATTCAGTTTCCTGGATCAGGGTGTCTTCTGCAGGCAAAACTTGGGCTCAACTCAACTCCAGCACTGGATATCAGACAGCAGTGCACAGGATTTCTTTACGGCCTTGCCACAGCAGATGCATATATTAAAACAGGCCTTGCCAGTAAAATTCTTTTTGTAGGTGGAGAGGTCCACTCTACCGGTCTTGATAAATCAACAAGGGGCAGAGATATTACTGTTATATTTGGAGATGGAGCAGGAGCCCTGTGTATTGAAGGAATTGAAACCAATGACAAGGCAGGAGTGCTTGCATCTTCACTTCATGCCGACGGCAACCTGGCTGATGCATTAATGACTGAACTTCCGGCATCAAATCTTCCTGTCAGGCTTCCACCAGATGTATCATTGGATGATCCAAGATATTTTCCTGTTATGGATGGTTCTGCTATATTTAAAAAAGCTGTGAGAATGCTGCCACAGGTTATAAATGAATCTCTTGAAAAAGCACAAATAAATCTTGATGAAATTGATCTAATTATACCTCACCAGGCAAATATGCGAATTAACCAGGCCCTTGGGCAGTTCCTGAAAATTGATGAAAATAAAATATTTCATAACATACAAAAATATGGGAATACAACTGCTGCAAGCATTCCCATTGCACTTCATGAAGCAATGGAACAGGGACGTATCGGCAAATCAGGTGATGTTGTTCTTTTTGCTGGACTTGGTGCAGGGCTCACCTGGGGCAGTGTGATTTATAAATTTTTATAATCTCCATGTGCGCATTGATTGTAAAGGTATAACTCCTTTTATTTAAAAACAGAATATTTATTTTATGAAAAATAATAATATCAATGCTTTAATCGATAAAGGGGTGAAAATCCCAAATCCGGAATCTGTTTATATATCAGAGGATGTAAATCCTGAAAAAATTTCAGGGGACAATGTTACAATTTTCACAGGCTGTAAAATTGTGGGCTCAAAATCCCTGATCATGAAAAATTCACAGCTTGGATATGAATCCCCTGTTACCATTGAAAACACTCTGGTTGGGGAAAATTGTCAGTTAAAGGGAGGTTTTTTCCAGGATTGTGTCCTGGCAGGTGATAACACTTTTGGATCAGGCGCACATGTCCGAAAAGGAACTATCCTGGAAGAAGAGGCAACTGCAGCCCATACAGTTGGCCTTAAACACACCATTTTATTTCCCTTTGTAACCCTTGGCAGCCTGATAAATTTTTGTGATTGTTTTATGGCTGGAGGAACAAGCCGTAAAAATCATTCTGAAGTTGGTTCATCTTTTATTCATTTTAATTATACACCTAACCAGGACAAGGCAACTGCATCCATGATGGGAGATATTCATCAAGGGGTAATGCTTAGATCAAAACCCATCTTTCTGGGCGGGCAGGGTGGTCTTGTGGGCCCTGTGAGAATAAATTATGGCTGTCTTACAGCAGCAGGTTCAATTATAAGAGAAAATGAATCCAAACAGGATCGTCTTTTGCTCGGAGGATCTTTTAAAGAGATGTCATTTCCAAAGCAACAGTATATTATTAAAAATATTACTAATATTTTTAATAATAATATTTATTATATTGCTGGGCTTATTGCACTGAAATCATGGTATAAATATGTTCGACCGCTTTTTGTTTATGATAATTTTTCCAAAGCATTGATAAAAGGGATGCAGAAAACTCTTGATGATTGCATAAAAGAGAGAATACACAA
>CAXMTQ010000398.1:0-1726 GCA_964196205.1 uncultured Desulfobacula sp. | reverse complement strand
AAAAGCTGACATTAAAAAGCCTGGATCAAAAATTTTTGATCCAGGCTTTTTGTTTTTATAAATCTGTTGTGATGACTGCTTAATCAAATGCCATTTCAGTTTTCCATTCCTTCCAGACATTGCCAACCAGATCGGGGCCAGGTTTCAGTGTCATTTTACCGGGTTTCCAGCCGGAAGGGGTTGCCTCAGATCCTTTGGAGTCCCTTACAAGCTGGAATCCCTGAATCTGCCGAAGCGTTTCACTCACATTCCTTCCAACAGGAGGCGTTAACACTTCATATCCTTGAACAACACCATCGGGATCGATAATAAATCTTCAGTCTGTTGGACAGCCAGTATGAGTTGTCTGTCTTTGATATTACCAGGAAAGCACACTATGTGTCTTTCCGGTTGTTTATCGTATAAATACGATTAAAAAAATGGATGTATTTATGAACTTTCATCATAGCTTATTCCCAGAGCATCTGCCACACCCTTTCCATATTCAGGATCTGCTTTCATGCAGTTTCCAATATGACGTAGTTGGATATCTTTGGGTGCATCGCCAATGGAGCGGGCTGTGTTCATAAACAAGACTTTCTTTTGTCCATCATTCATCAGGTTAAATAATAATCCCGGCTGGGTGTAATAATCATCATCTTCTCGATGGTTCCAATGGTCTGCCACACCTTCTATGCTTAAAGGGGGCTCTTTGAAGTCGGGCTGCTCCTGCCATTCCCCAAAACTATTGGGCTCATAGCCAAGCGTACTGCCATGATTTTCATCCACTCTCATGGCGCCATCTCTATGATAACTGTGGAAAGGGCACTTGGGCTTATTCACAGGAATCAGGTGATGGTTCACACCCAACCGATACCGCTGAGCATCGGCATAGGAAAAAAGCCGTCCCTGGAGCATTTTATCCGGGGAAAACCCAATTCCGGGGACTATACTGGCCGGATTAAATGCAGATTGCTCAACTTCTGCAAAATAGTTTTCCGGATTCTTGTTCAATTCAAACTCACCGACTTCAATGAGAGGATAATCTTTATGATACCAGACTTTCGTCAGGTCAAAGGGATGATAGGGACAATTGGCGGCCTCTTTTTCCGGCATGATCTGGATAAACATTGTCCATTTGGGGAAATCCTTCTTTTCTATACACTCATACAAATCTCTCTGATGGGTTTCTCGACATTTACCAATTGCAGCTTCAGATTCTTGATCGGTAAGATTTTTTATTCCCTGTTGAGTATGAAAATGAAACTTCACCCAAAACCGTTCATTTTCGGTATTTATCAGACTAAATGTATGGCTGCCAAAGCCATGCATATGCCGGTAAGAAAAAGGGATTCCCCTATCACTCATAACAATGGTCACCTGATGAAGCGCTTCAGGTAAAGATGTCCAGAAATCCCAGTTGTTTAATGCACTGCGCATATTTGTTCTTGGATCTCTTTTCACCGCATGATTAAGATCAGGAAACTTTAAAGGGTCACGCAGAAAAAAGACCGGTGTATTATTCCCCACAAGATCCCAGTTACCCTCTTCGGTATAAAATTTCATGGCAAAGCCTCTGATGTCCCGCTCAGCATCTGCTGCACCACGTTCACCGGCCACAGTTGAAAATCGGACAAACATATCTGTTTTTTTTCCAATTTTGGAAAAAATTTTTGCCTTTGTGTACGCTTTAATATCGTGGGTAACCGTGAATGTTCCAAAGGCACCAGACCCTTTGGCATGCATT
>CAXMTQ010000397.1:0-1739 GCA_964196205.1 uncultured Desulfobacula sp. | reverse complement strand
GATGGCGGCCCTAATCCGGCACTTCGGGTCTGCGTAGTCGCGGTTTTTCCGGAACCGCCGACGTTGGGTGTATCATTTAGAAAATACTTTTTTGTAGACAAATATAGTTGCTGTGATCAGGACAACTATCAACATCGGTTTGGGGTACAAAAATGCAAGTGCTGAAGTTGCAATGATCCCCATGTTCCTGGTGTTGGAAAACATCATTGCAAGCACTGAACCCGTTATCAGAGCCGGTATGAGTTGCTCGGTCATGGGGACACCTCCTTGGCCTTCTTGCCGGTTTTCTTCTTGGTATACCCCTGTACTATTTTCTCGTAGTCCTTCTGATCAACCCTTTCATAATGGCGTTGGTTACCCGTGGATATTTTCAAAAGACCTTCAGCCAGAAGCACAGCGAGGATGAACCCTGCTGAGTTGGATGATTTCCCTTCAAACAGTCCATGAAGACTGCCTGATGTGATCGGTCCCTGATGGGAAGCCAATAGTGCATCAATTTTTGCCAGTTCGACGGGCTCTTTGTTGAAGATGCCCTTCCCTGTGTTGCCGACTATGCTCAGGCTAACCTCCTTATCATCTTTACAGCCAATTTTGTAAGACAATGTACTCAGTCCTGACAGTGATGAACATTCCTTTGTTTTCATAATTTTCTCCTTTTCATATAAGATACCGATTTTCTCTTTAGCCCCTGAATCCACCCAGTATGAGATTCATGGCAAGATTTATGAGGCCAGCCAGCGTTGCCAGTACAGCTGATGCCTGAATTGAACCCAGCAGGGAAATGGCCCCATCCTTGATGAGCAGGGCATCTATTGTGATTAGTGAAAGCATCTGTTCTCCTTTTCTGTGTTGTGGTTACAGGTTGCGGATGATCTCCCAGCTGTCCAGGCCGATGGCAATTAAATCTCTTGCCGGATCATGATGCTCGATGGCACATATAACCTCACCCTTGGCCAGTTCCAGATCCTCAGCTGACAATTCCAGGGCTTCCTCGCCCATGCGCCGTACTATCTCGGAGATGATATTTTCTGTGGTGATTTTATGGATTACTTCCGGAGGGTATTTCAGGCATAGGTGTGCGACGATATCTTGATGATTCATGATGGTGCTCCTTTTTGATTGTGGAACAGAAAAGCCCCAGGGCTGAGTGCCGAGGGGCATGAGAGTGGTTTGATATGAAAATGTGAGAATCGGTGGGTTAGAGCGAGGATGAAACTAAAAGGTCAAATATATCTACTGGACATGTCAACTCTTTTTGATAGAATGAAAACTCAAGATGTTGGCAAGTTATATTGATTTTGAAATGGTTATTATTTATGCAAAATAATCGTCACAAATTACCAATTTTCATCTGTTAAATTAATTTAGGAGGTAGATCATGGGAAAAACAGTTGTGCGAATCATAATGACTTTGACCCTGTTAATTCCAACGCTGGCATTTGCCACCCCGGGAATAATGAAGAAGTTCATTGCCATGTATCCTGAAACCAAGGACAGCCAGTTGGCAAGCTGCAGAACCTGTCATATGCCGGCAGAAAAAGATTTCCTGAACAGTTATGGTGTAGCATTGAGGGAAAATTCCCTTGATTTTAGTGCTGTTGAAAGTCAGGATGTTGATAGCGACGGAACCAGCAATATTGAGGAAATTCAGGCATCAAAACTTCCCGGTTCGCAGGCACAGCAGGATGAAGTTTTTGTTTTTACCAACCGTATCGGCGCCATAACCTTCAATCATGAAA
>CAXMTQ010000396.1:0-1742 GCA_964196205.1 uncultured Desulfobacula sp. | reverse complement strand
GTGATAGATATATCCAAAGAAGCGATTTTACATGCCAAAAAAGAATACAATAAAAACAATGTTAATTTTGTTCTAGGAGATTGTGGATATATTCCTTTAAATGATAGTAGTGTTGATTTGGTGGTATCCTTTGAAACAATAGAGCATCATGACCAACATAAAAAGTTTATCCTTGAAATAAAAAGGGTATTAAAAAAAGATGGCTTACTTATTATCTCATCACCTGATAAAAAGGAGTATTCAGATCTGACAGGCCATAAAAATGAATATCATGTAAAAGAATTATATTATCAGGAATTTGAAAACTTAATACATGATAATTTTAAACACCACACCATGCTTGGCCAAAGAATTAAATATGGTTCATATATTACTTCACTTCACACCACTGCTGAAAATCCTTTTATATGTTATAAAAAAGATACTAATCTCACAGCTATGGAAAGCAATTCTATTTTTAATCCATTATATTTTATATCCATTGCCGGCAATGGGCAGATTTCTCAGAACTTTTCCAGTCTGTATGAACATCCTTTTGAAAAATCTGAACATGTGATCTCTTTATCAAAATCACTGCAATTAAAAACTAATGAGTATGATTCCCTTAAAAATGAGCATGATCCCCTTCTTTTAGAGATGGCACAAACACGATTATTTATTGATGATATTTTGAATAGTACATCATGGAATATTACAAAACCATTAAGGTGGACTAAACGAAAACTGATAGCTTTTTCTGACTTCAATATTATGCAAACCTTTAAACTTAAACGAATTCCAACCCGATCTGCTTTACAAAAAATTAGTATCCTGAAGAATGCTATACAATCAGCAGGAGGAATAAAAACAATTATTTTCAAAACATTCAATTTGTTAAAGGATGGTGATTTCAATGTTTTTAAAACAAAAACAAAAAAATATATTTCACTGTTTCAAAAGAAAGAACCATTCTTGGAAAGTAATTTACCAGCAGCGCAAAATGATTCCATTTCGTTGTTCGATCATTTATTTTCAATAAATAATGAGAAAATTCAATTTATAGATTATAAATCTTATCCTGATATTAATACAGATATTAGAGCTATTGCCTTTTATCTGCCCCAATTTCACCCAATTAAAGAAAATGATGAAGCATGGGGGAAAGGATTTACAGAATGGACAAATGTGACAACGGCCATCCCACAATTTTCAGGTCATTATCAGCCTAAATTACCTGGAGAATTTGGGTTTTATGATTTAAGACAAGTGGAAATTCAAAAAAAACAGATAGCGCTGGCAAAAAATTATGGTATTCATGGATTTTGTTACCATTATTATTGGTTCAATGGCAAAAAAGTATTGGACACGCCACTTAACAGAATACTTTCAGAGCCGGAATTAGATTTTCCTTTCTGCATTAACTGGGCAAATGAAAACTGGACAAAAAGATGGGATGGTCTTGACAATGAAGTCATTCTTAAACAGAGTCATTCGCCAGAAGATGATATTGCTTTTATAAAAGAAATTGAACCTATATTAAAAGATAGACGGTATATAAAGGTAAACAACAAACCTTTATTGATGATATATCGCCCGTCTCTTTTCCCGGAAATCAAAAAAACGGTTTCCCGCTGGCGAAATTATTGTAGAGAGTGTGGTATTGGAGAGATATACCTTGTCCTTTCACATGCACATGATCATACAGATCCTGCAGCCATTGATTTTGATGCTGCTACGGAATTTGCGCCAAACACATTTGAGGT
>CAXMTQ010000395.1:0-1753 GCA_964196205.1 uncultured Desulfobacula sp. | reverse complement strand
CCCGGTTCGTTGTTGTTTGAATTCCAGTGGCTTTAACAACAACTTCCTCGGTAAGAATACCTCCCATATCATTTGCTCCCATTGCAAGTGCAATCTGCGCAAGCTTTAATCCTTCTGTGAGCCACCCGGCCTGGAAATAAGTAATATTATCAAGGAAGATTCTTGAGATTGCAAGAATTTTAAGATATTCCATGCCGGTGGCAGGCTTAATATGATCCATGGAAGTACCCCCTGGTGAAAAAGACCATGGAATAAATGCCTGGATGTTACCAGCAATATCCTGAACATCCCTTATTGTTTTAAGGTGCACTATTTTTTCTTTGTTGGTTTCACCCATGCCGTAAGTCATGGTTGCAGAAGATTTCATACCGTTTTTTGCAAGGGAAAATATAACCGCTTTCCACTCTTTCACATTGGCTTTTCTGGGACTGATTTTTTTTCTCATCCTCTCCACCAGAAGATCTGAAGCCCCTGGCATGGAGTCTAAACCCGCTTTTTTAAACTCTTTAACAATTTCATCTATGGAAATGGATTCTTTTTTGGCAATATGGACAACTTCTGAAGGAGAAAATGAGTGAAGCCATATTCCAGGAAACCTTTTTTTTACAGATGTGATCATATCTGTATAATATTTTAATTCATAATCAGGATGGAGCCCGCCCTGGAGCATAACCTGGGTTCCCCCGGCATTTACAAGATCTTCAATCTTTTTAAAAATCTCTTCAAGGGTCATTTCATAGGGTTCTATATGGTTGGCTCTTGCATGAAAAGCACAAAAAGAGCAGCAGGCATCGCATATATTGGTAAAATTTATGATTCTGTCAATTATAAACCCGACTTCCTGTGTCGGTTTTATGGCTTTTCGCCGCATGTCAGCAGCCTTGCCCAGTTCAAGAATATCCCATGAAAAAAGATCAAGAGCCTCTTTCTCATCTATCCGTTCACGGTTGTATATTTTATCTGAAAGCTTTTTTTTATCCATTTAATTCTCTGCATCAAAGAAGGTCAGGTTGCGGGTTTCTTTAATCAAATTCAAGCTGGCTCCTTCAGCAAAATAAAACATCAAAGCTTTTTTCAGCTCATCTGTAAATTCAAACTTAAGAACATCATAATAGTTGTTAATGTCATATATCACATCAGGGTATTTTTTCGCTGCCTTTTCAATTATTATCTCTTTCTCATTTTTAAGGCATTCAAGGGATTTTTCATAGGATGATATGATTAGCTGGATTTTTGAATAGTATTTGTCAATAATGGCTTTTTTTACTACAAATACTGCAAACACGACAGGATGGCCGGTTTTCCTAAGCCATAGATCACCAAGGTCATATGTATATGTTGGAGGCACTGAACTTTTAAGCATTGCATCATTACCGATTAAAAGAGCAGCATCAAACTCACTGAGTTTTGGTCTTGGGCCCGTGGTGTGGTAAATAGGCCGGGCATTATAATATTTTTTCAACAGGATTTTTAACAGCACAGCAGAGGTGTGTGATGCATTTGTTACCCCTACTCTCTTTTTATCAAGATCTTCAATGGGAATATTTGAAGCAAGGGTTACAGAACCAACATACCCTATTGAACTTAAACAAAATTGTGGAAGCACCATGATATCTTCGTGGATATCGGCACAGGTTGCAGAAGATATCGGACTCATGTCAAGATCACTGTTTGAAAGCATCTGATTTAAAGTTCCTGGATATCCGGGAACAATTGTGATCCCTTCCAACTGTTTTTTTTCAAACATATGATA
>CAXMTQ010000394.1:0-1765 GCA_964196205.1 uncultured Desulfobacula sp. | reverse complement strand
AAGAGCAGCCATTGTAGTTACACCGACTTCACCGGCTTTTAATACAAGGCCGACCATTTCATCTACACTGAGATTCTTGGTGGTTGATGCAAGGGCTTCAAAGAGGAAATCAAAAATTTCATCTTTTTTAGCACCAAGAACTGCTGCATGATCTGCATAGGCTGCAATTCCTTTTAATCCAAGAATCAGAAGCTCACGCAGGGATCTTACATCTTCATTCTCTGTTGCAAGTACGCCTACAGTTTCAGCTTTAGCCTGAAAAGAAGCCACATCATCGGAATACCATGTGGCACTTTCGTGAAGATTTGAACCTATTTTGTCTTTTACGCTTTCATGGAGCTCTTTTTTAACTTTCTGTGCATTCAGCACCCATTCAACCAGATTTTTTTCATCAAAGTTTGCATTTGTGATAGTAGTAAAAAGAGCCTGGCAGACAAACAAGCCGGCTTCTTGGTTAGTTGGTGCGCCATTGGCTTTTGCAGCGCTGGCAATAACGCCGATTCCTTTAAGATTAAAAATCAGCAGATCCTGAAGGTTTGATGTCTCTCCATCTTTCCCACAAACACCTTTTACTGTACATCCTTGATTTTTAGCAGTTTCCTGACATTGAAAACAAAACATCTTGATTTCTCCTTTTGTTATGGTTAATGAACAATTAATCTTTACTTCTGGACTTTAACTTATTATAAAAAAAGATATAAATCCTTGATCTGGATCAAGTATTTAAACTTTTTTCAATTTTTTTACGTTTTTATAAATAATTTAAACTTTTTTCAACGTTGAAATTGGGATCGAAATGGAGCGTATGCTTCACAAATCTGTATTTTGCAACAGTAGGTTGAATATTAACCGGAGAATTATATAATATTAAAAAGCTAAAAACAATACCTCTTTTTTCAGGGCTTTCAGATGAATATCTGGAAGAAATAGATTCTATCTCTACAACCCTGCAGTTTAACAAAGGTCAGATCATCTTCCATGAAGGAGACAAGGCCAACGGGTTTTATATGGTTGAAAAAGGCAAAATAAAGGTTTTTAAACTCTCCTATGAAGGAAAAGAGCAGATTCTCCATATTTATGGTCCAGGGCATGCTTTTGGAGAAGTCCCTGTGTATGAAGGAAAGAATTTTCCTGCCTCTTCCATGGCCCTTGAAAAATCTGTTATCCTTTTTCTTCCAAGAGACAAATTTGTTGACTTGATTACCCAGACTCCAGGGCTTGGGATGAATCTTCTGGCAGATCTTTCCAGAAGGCTTCGTGAATTTACCATACAGATTGAAAATTTAAGTTTAAAAGAAGTGCCGGCAAGACTTGCAGCTTATGTTCTAACACTCTCCAAAGAACAGAAAAATGAAAAAAAGGTTGTTCTTCCCATATCAAAGACACAACTATCCAACTTGATTGGAACTACCCCTGAAACTGTTTCCAGAATTTTAAAAAAAATGATGGATTCTTCATATATAAAAGTTGAAACTAAAACCATTTTAATTGAGGACTATGAAGGATTGCTTGAATTATCTGATTCAGGAAATCTTTCTTAAATTACAGACAATATTTTTTATTAACCGCGGCGGCGGAAGGCTTGTAATAGTCACCGCCCTCAATAACCTAAATGTTACACGCAAAATATGAAAGAATTTAAAATCAGTTTTTTCATAAAATCTTTGCCAAGGAGGAAAAAATGGGTAAACTTTTAAGGGTAAACACAAAAGAAAAAACCTTTGGATTTGAAGAAGTATCACAGGATTATGCAGGGCTTGGGGGC
>CAXMTQ010000393.1:0-1769 GCA_964196205.1 uncultured Desulfobacula sp. | reverse complement strand
GGCTGAAAATAGATACCAACTCTAAGATTTTACTCTTTTCAACCGAGGGTGATACTGACCCACAACATTATAGAGAGGTTGTCTGGGGAATAGTTTAAAAAAAATGCCAGATATGGTACTGCTTTTGGGGTTGTACTATTAATAAAGGAATTATCAGTTTAATAAAGGAATTATCAGTGGAATATGCTCTTGTAAAAGCCTGTATTGATCTTGATGCTGTCTCCCATAATATTCAAGTGTTAAAAGATATTATGGATAAAAAATCAAAATTTATGGCTGTGGTTAAAGCTGATGCCTATGGTCACGGGGCTGTCAAGATTGCACAAAAAGCCGTGCAAAGCGGTGCTGACAATCTCGGGGTTGCAAGATTAGATGAGGCTGCCAAGTTAAGACAGGCTGATATTACTGCCCCTTTGCTTGTTTTCGGTTATATTTATCCTGCACAGGCGGCCCTTGTTAATGAGCTTGATCTAACTGTAACTGTTTATAATTATGATATGGCAGAGGCTTTGTCGCAAAAAGCATGGGATCTTGGTATTGTACTCAAAGTTCATCTGAAAATAGATACTGGAATGGGCAGGGTGGGGTTTATTATTAATAACCTGAAGGCCACACGTAAAAAGATTGTTCACAATATTAAAAAAATTATGGAGCTGCCGGGTATTGAAATAGAAGGCATATATACTCATCTCGCAGCTGCTGACCACAGTGATAGAACATATACAAATATGCAATTGAAAATGTTTGATTCACTGCTCAATGACCTTAAAAAAGAGAATATTGAATTTAAAGTATGTCATGCGGCAAACAGTGCAGGAATTCTGGAATTTCCAGAGTCTCACTATGACATGGTCAGAGCCGGGATTTCTCTGTACGGGCTTTATCCTTCAAATGAAGTTGATATATCAAGGGTGAATCTTATTCCTGCCATGTCCCTGAAATCAATTATAACATCTGTAAGAAAAGTTCCTCCTGGATTTAAGGTCAGTTATGGCATGACCCATGAAACACAAAAAGAGACTGTTCTTGCATCTGTGCCCGTTGGCTATGCTGATGGATTTTCACGGCTTTTTTCTTCAAATGGACACATGCTTGTCAAGGGAGAAAAAGCTCCCATTGTTGGAAGAGTATGTATGGATCAGACAATCATTGATGTGGGGCAGATTCCTGATGTCCAGGTTGAAGATGAAGTAGTTATAATTGGAAGGCAGGCAAATAAAACAATTAGTGCTGATGAACTTGCTCAAAATATAAATACAATTAACTATGAAATAGTTTCATCCTTAACCCCAAGAGTTAAAAGAGTTTATGATTGAAACGAATCTATAAAGATATAGTGAAGGTTTGCTGTAAAGCATGGAAAAAAGGGATTGTCATGCTCACCCTTTTTTTGATACCCAATAAGAAACTATTTGATTATTCCCTGTTCAATTGAATACCCTGCACAAATCCTGAGCACATCCTGTAAATTTTAATGAAAATTAATAGGAGGAAGAAGTATCTGATAAAATTGCAAATTTTCTGGCAGACAAAGGCAATGATTTTTACTATTTCTAATCTAACAGTACAATTTTAAGCATTGATGATAATGCAAGTATTTGTGAGTCTCACTATGTTGAAAAATGATTACAAAATCTGATATACAAAAAACCAATTAATATCTTTGCTTCTACTCGCAATATTGATAGGATATTCTTTTAACGAAGTCTTTTTTAGATAAAACACAAAGTATTAATAAGGAGTTGCCCATGTTCAAACCAAACTATTCA
>CAXMTQ010000392.1:0-1778 GCA_964196205.1 uncultured Desulfobacula sp. | reverse complement strand
GACCAAGACAGGAAGACCCACCTGCTGGCTGTGAACTTGGTTTGTTAGCACTTGCACATGAACCAGATCCCGCAGTTGGAAAAGCCTGCATCTTTGTTGAAGAACATCCACATCCACAGTCTGATGATTGTGCCATCTTTTCCGTCTCTTCTTTCTGCTGCTTTAAAAGCTCTTCCACTGCCTCTTCATCAAAATCATCTGCTTCTCTTTCAATAATTTTCAAAGCATCCTCGGGGCAGTCACCAATACAGGCTCCAAGGCCGTCACAATATTTATCTGCAATCACTTTTGCTTTGCCATCTATGATCTGGATTGCACCTTCTGCACAGGCAAGAACGCATTGTCCGCAACCATTACACAACTCTTCATCTATTTCTATAATTTTTCTCATTATTTTCATCGTGATCACCTCATTTTTTATATTTTATTTGGAAGCAAAATAAATACTTGATTCCATATTATATCAAAGCCATAATTTTTTAATTTGTTTCTATCAACAGTTCTTTTGCCAACTTGTTTCCAGCCGGTGTCAGGAAAAGTTTATCAAGTTTCGCTGAAAATTCTTTGTTATCAACACCATTTTTCCCTTCACAGGTTACCATGTGGGTAAGCATATCTGCATCATGCAATACCTTGCGGCTCAGATTGTCATCTTTGCCTGGACGATCATTATGCCCTATAATATCAGTGACTTCACTAATTAATTCTTCTTTGGCACCCAGTTTTTCCATCAGTTCTTTTGCAACTTTCGGGCTCTCTTTTGCTATATCTTCAGGTTTGCTTGAACCATGCTTTTCCAGAGTATTTTTAGCACCGATATCACTCAGATATGCTGCACTTAAAACCACGGGTAGATTGGCTTTTTCCTCTTTCCCGATTTTCTCTGCAAAATTTGCAACTTTTACTGTTTTTGCAATGTGTTTAAAATCAGTTCCAAGATATCTTTTTACCTCCACTGCCAACCGGTCTTTAAAAAGATCTTCTCTTTTTGCTACAAATTCTTCAGGCAGGCTTCCCAGACATTCTTCGGCAAATTGACAATAGGATGCACAGCCAAAATCCATCTTGGGATTGACAATTTTTTCTTTGCAGCCAGGGCATCTTCTTGTGGCATCATCCTTGAAGAATTCCATGGGATGATCACACTCAGGGCATTTTGTTTCAAAAATAGCATCCTTATTCCAGTATTGAGTATCTTGTCCAGGACATTTCATTTTAAGCCCCCCTTTTTGTTACTGTTTAGTTTTAAATAATTAATTTTGAATTGTGAGATTTGAGAATTGTTGTCTGTTGTTCTCAAATCTCACATATTTACAACTTCATAGTTTGGATGAAAACTTGCCCATATGTGAGGCGCAAGAACTTTTGCAACCGGAGTGTACTGTAGTACATGAGGATTGCAAAATTTTGCAGCAACGCAGCAGATGGGTGAATATCCATTCAAACCTATTTGCCCTGCATCATGGCTTCTACATCAGCATCAGCATCAGTAGTAGGTTTAATATCAAAATTTTCCACAAGTACATTCAACACTGTTGGTGAAATAAAAGCCGGCAGTGTTGGTCCAAGACGAATACCTTTTACTCCAAGATGAAGTAGAGCAAGAAGAACAATACAAGCTTTTTGTTCATACCACCCAATATCAAAGGAGATCGGCAGGTCATTGACATGCTCAAGACCAAACACTTCCTGGAGTTTAAGGGCAATAACAACAAGTGAGTAACTGTCATTACATTGTCCTGCATCAAGCACTCTTGGAATGCCGCCGATATCACCAA
>CAXMTQ010000391.1:0-1797 GCA_964196205.1 uncultured Desulfobacula sp. | reverse complement strand
CTATCCCTTTATTTTTATCTTTCATATATTTTTTTATACATAGATTCTGACCTTGTAAGAAGAAACACTTTATGTCATATTTGTCAAACTCAAGATTGCTTAAGAATGAATATGATCGTTGATAATATAACGTTGCATTTTTAAATAAATGACAATTTTACCATATTAAAGGTATTATGAAACCATATCTGACCCATTTTTTTTTTACAGCACTAATAAGTATTTATTTTGTCACTTTTTATTCCTGTTCTTCCCAAAAAAAACAGGAGATCATTTATGTTCCACCTCTTCCTGTGACTACTTCTGATTTGATTAATTCTGAACTTTGTAAAGAGCAAAATCAGGAATTGGTAGAAATAAAAAAATTATTTTTAAAGAAAAAATTCAAAACAGCTTTAAATATGGGAATCGCCATAGTTAAATCTCCCTGCTCTCTTGAACACTATAAAAAAGCATTGGAATGGATTGGTGATATTTTTAATGAAAGAGGTGAAAAAACAAATGCATTCTATTTTTACGAAGAAGCCCTCAACTATGAAATAAGTAATCCCAAAACCCAGACTCAAGCTCAAATATTGAGGAACAAAATTGTTGCAGTTACCTCTCATATGTCCCCCCAAAGCACTATACTCTTTCTCAATCAAATACAAAACAGAGAAATACATGGACAGGTTCTTTTTATGTCAGGGTTAACCAAGATAAAACAGGGCAATGAACCCGAAGCGGTTTTTCTTTTAAATGAATTTGTTACGCATTTTTCACAGCATAAAGAAAGGGGTCGGGCAGAATCAATACTAAAAAGTATAAAAGAGAAAAAAGATTTCAAAAAAAATAAAATCGGTGTTTTACTGCCTTTGAGCGGGTATTTTCAATTAGCAGGCCTTAGAGTGCTCGACGCCATTCAACTGGCTGTCAAGAAATTTAATATTGAACAGAATACCGCTTTTCATCTTTCTGTTAAAGACACAGCTTCTGATCCGGAGATTGCCGTAGAAGCAGTTAAAACTCTGAAAAAAGAGAAGGCCGCCTGCATTATCGGACCTATGATAACTGTTCGTTCTGCTGCGATTGAATCAAATAATTTGGGTATCCCAATGATTCTAATGTCTCAAAAACCTGATGTGACAGGGACGGGGCAATTTATCTTAAGAAATTATATGACTCCTGTAATGCAGGTAAGAGCCGGAATTTCCTATTTTATGGAAAACTATGGATTTACTCGTTTTGCAATTTTATACCCCAATGAAAAATATGGTATTGCATTTAAAGATGCTTTCATGGAAGTCATTTCCCAGTATGATGTCCAATTAGCTGAAATGGTTTCTTATGAACCGATTCAAACAGATTTTGCTGATCAGATTAATCAATTAATCACTGGATATCAAAAGATTGATAAAGATGGTGAATATATAGATATGGAAGATGACGAGATACAAGAAAGAAACCGGATTTACATTGCCAAGGTTGATTTTGATGTATTATTTATTCCAGATACGGCAAGCATGATCAATATGATCGCGCCACAACTGAAATTTCATGGAATTGAAGTATCCCTCATGGGAACGAATCTCTGGAATTCAGAAAAACTGCTGTCAGCAAAAGATTATGTTCAGACAGCCATTTTTCCGGATGGGTTTTATCCAGGATCTGAATCAGAAAAGGTGAAGGATTTTGTTTCATCTTATTTTCAAATCAATGGCAATTTTCCTGAATATAGTGAAGCTGTGGCCTATGATACTGCCATGATTGTTATGAACACCCTGTCATCTCCATCTGTTGTCTCAAGAAAAGACATGG
>CAXMTQ010000390.1:0-1798 GCA_964196205.1 uncultured Desulfobacula sp. | reverse complement strand
AAATACCATCAATACGGATTAAGAATGTATTATGACCAATCCATAGAATAAGATTCTCTTTGATTTGTGACAATCTTTTAAGGGTATCAGGAAAAACCTTTGGTAAAAATTCTTTTTCTTCTTTTGTAAAACTTGTTTTATAAAAGAGCTTCCATCCCATCACATCTAAAAATTTCTTATCTTTCATCTTCATCCAGGGTGAAAAATATTTTCCATCTATATAATGGGATGCATAAAGATCCCTGGTCTTTGTTTCTTCCACCTTCTGTTTCCATTTAATTTCTGAGAAGTTTTCCTTCTCTTTTGATGAACATGAAAAATTCAACCAGATGGCTATAAACAATATTCCAATAAGAAAAAAAAACCGTTTAATATATCTCATGATACAATCAATAGCTCGATGAACAGCGCTGAAGAAGTGATGCTTTATGAAAATATCCTGGAAATATCAAGAAGATAAAAAGTATTATAGTGATTTTGAGACCTTTATCATAATATATTTGTCAGTTTACCAGTTTTTACAAATAACATCCAAAGAAGAATTCAATATACAACATCTATTGATGCAAGACAAATTTAATTTTGATTTGAAATTAAATGGGTACCTTCCAGAATAATAGAAAAAAATTGCTCCTTTTAAAACTTCAAAAAAGAAAGAAAACCTATTTTTAATTTCTCATCAAGGATTTTTATGATAAATAGATTAAAATATTTTCATCTAAAAATTTTATAAACAGCAAAACAGAGTGATGAGTATGACTGAATATTTACAGCTTGGTCCAAAGAAAATTGAGATTCAATGGCATCAAGGTCAAGGTGTGCAAAATAATTTGCCTACTCTTATATTTCTGCATGAAGGTCTTGGATGCACAAGTATGTGGAAAAATTTTCCACAAGAACTTTCCACAAGAACAGGTTGCCCTGCCCTTGTTTTTTCAAGATTCGGGTATGGAAAATCAGACTCATCTCCCCTGCCATGGAAAATTAATTTCATGCATAAACAGGCACTAAAGATACTTCCCCTGATAATTCAAAAAGCTCAGATAAAAAAGTATATACTCATTGGCCATTCAGACGGCGGTTCAATTGGTATAATTTTCAGTGGCAGCCCCCCTATCATTAAACTAAATGGATTAAAGGGTTTGATCACTGAAGCAGCCCATGTTTTTTGCGAACAGATCTCTGTGGACTGCATTAAGCAGGCAAAAATCAATTATGAATACCATGATTTAAGACAAGGCCTTGAAAAATATCATGGAAGTAACACTGAAAATGCATTCAGGGGGTGGAATGATGTATGGTTAAGCCCGCAATTCATTCACTGGAATATTGAAAAATATTTAAATAAAATCAAAGTACCCATGCTTGCAATTCAGGGGAAGGATGATCAATATGGAACAAATAAACAGATAATATCCATAAAAAACCATGTAAATGACATTGAAACTCATCTGCTTGATAATTGCAGGCACTCTCCACACAATGATCAGCCAAAAATTGTATTAGACCTCATGAGTCAATTCATTCATAAAATTATTACAGAATCATAAAAAAACACTATTCAAGAAGAGGTTTTCCTTTGGATACCTGCCATAGGATGTTTTTATTTTACCCGTCCATGATGTTTATGGCCAATATTCAGATTTTCATCTTTTAGAGAGGTTTAACAATCTGTCTTATTCTGCCTGACTGTACTGCTTCAAAAAATTCATTACCCAGCTTTTTGTTCATTTTGACAACTGTTTCCCAATAGTCCATGCGTTCTCTATCTTTTCCCTTAAAAGTCATAAAATCTTTT
>CAXMTQ010000389.1:0-1805 GCA_964196205.1 uncultured Desulfobacula sp. | reverse complement strand
TTATTCAAACAGGGGAAAATGAAGTTTTAATTGATGATTCAAAAACCCTGGCACAAAAACTGGAGCAAGCCAATGCAGTTGTCCAACTCGATATCTGGAAGGAGATGTTTCATGTATGGCATTATTTTGCAAAATACCTGCCAGAAGGAAGAGAGGCTATTAAAGAGATTGGCAATTTTATTAAAAAACATTCACAAAAACAGGTGTTCCCATAATAAAAAGAACATTAGAATCAAAGCATATTAATAAAAGGAGATATCATGAACTTTACAAAATTCCCAAGAAGACAATATATACAAGGCCAGACTCCCATTGAATTTTTACCTTCATTAACCAAAACCCTTGGAGGAGATATTAATATTTATGTAAAACGTGACGACCTTCTTCCAGGATCAGCCGGAGGTAATAAAACCAGAAAACTTGAATTCTGCATTGCCGATGCCCTTGAGAAAAATGCTGATACAATAATTACCTGTGGTGCCATACAATCCAACCATTGCCGATTGACACTTTCATGGGCAGTAAAGGAAAATCTTGACTGCCATTTAATCCTTGAAGAGCGTGTTGCAGGAACCTACAACAAAGATGCCAGCGGCAATAATTTTTTGTACCAGCTCCTTGGAGTAAAAAGTATTGAAGTTGTTCCAGGCGGAAGCGATACAACTGCTGCCATGGAAAAAAAGGCTCAAACTCTTAAGGCAGAAGGGAAAAAGCCATATTTAATCCCAATAGGCGCTTCCAATGCAATTGGAGCTCTCGGATATGCAGCCTGTGCAGAAGAGACAATGAATCAGCTCAATAATATGCACCTTGATATTGACCATATTATTCTTCCTTCCGGTTCTGCAGGAACCCATGCAGGAATGGTTACCGGCATGATAGGTGGAAACATGGGTATTCCCATCACAGGCATTAATGTTTCTCAGTCAAAAGAAGAGAAGGAAGAAAAAGTGTATAACCTTGCTGTTGAAACTGCTGAAAAACTTGAGATAAAAGGAAATATTACCCGTGAAGATATTGTCTGCTTTGATGAATATGTGGGAGATGGCTACTCTATTCCAACAGATTCCATGGTGGAAGCTGTAAAACTTTTTGCAAGAACCGAAGGTATTCTTCTTGACCCTGTCTATTCAGGGAAAACCGCTGCAGGCCTTATTGATCTTATTCGCAAGGATCATTTCCCAAAGGGCTCAAATATACTTTTTCTGCATACTGGCGGGTCTCCTGCTCTATATGCATATATGGACAGTTTCAGGTAGTTTGAACGTAAACTTGCCCATCTTCTTCGTTACTGCAAGATTTTGCAATCCTCATGTACTCCAGTACACTCCGGTTGCAAAATGTATATGCATGCGCATCTCTTCGAGCTTGCACCTTGAATCTGGACAAGTTTACATCCAAACATAATGAGATATAAGGAGAGTGTTTATGAATGGAAAAAAAGAAAAAACAGTGGGTATCATAGGAGGGATGGGTCCTCAAGCTACCATTGATCTTATGCAGCGTATTCTTCGTCTTACACCGGCCCCTGAAGGTAGAGATATGGATGATATTGATCATATCAGGTGTCTTGTGGATAATAATCCCAAAATACCTTCGAGAATTAAAGCCATTATTGATAAAGATGGGGAAGATCCAGGACCCTTTATTGCTGACATGGCAAAAGGACTTGAATCATGGGGTGCTGATTTTCTTGCAATTCCCTGCAACACTGCCCACTATTATTATGATATAGTTCAGAGTGCGGTAAATATTCCTGTAATCAATCTCATTGATATTGTGTGCAATCATATCAAAACTCATTT
>CAXMTQ010000388.1:0-1816 GCA_964196205.1 uncultured Desulfobacula sp. | reverse complement strand
GGCGTGGAGAACTCTCTCACTGTGTTTTAACAGATGAAAATGGAAGAATAATCAAGTATAAAATTAAAGATCCATCGTTTCACAACTGGAATGGTCTGTCAATGTCACTGCGGGATACCGGGATTTCTGATTTTCCATTAAATAATAAGAGCTTTAATTTATCTTATTGCGGGTTTGATCTTTAAACTTTTATGACAGATAAAACAAAAATATCCATTTATATAAAAAGAGACTCCAAAAAATGCTCAATACTCTAAAAAACAGATTTGAACAAGGTTATAAGACCACTTCATATCCAAAAAGTAAAATTGAACTTGTTGAACGTTACAGAGGCCTTCCAAAAATTAATATGGATGTTGAAGACGATATTGCAAAAAAGTGTGCTGCTGCCTGCCCCCAGGATGCCATAGATGATCAAAAAAAAACAATAGATATGGGACGTTGTGTGTTTTGTGGAAGCTGCGAGAGATTATCTGAAGAAAAATTTGTAAAATTCACCAGAAATTTTGAAACATCAACTTCCCGGAGGGAACATCTTGTTACTAAAGGCAGCCTTCCAGCATTGGCCGAACATTCAAAAAAACACTTTAAAAAATTATTTGGCAGATCCCTTCAGTTACGACAGATTTCTGCTGCCGGTTGCAATGCATGCGAAGCAGACCTGAACGTTCTTGCAACCCCCTTTTTTGATCTTGCACGATTTGGAATTAACTTTGTAGCCTCTCCCCGCCATGCAGACGGTATTGTAGTAACCGGTCCTGTATCAAGAAATATGAAAACTGCAGTACTTGAAACCTTTGAAGCTGTCCCTGACCCAAAAGTTGTTATTGCTGTCGGCAGCTGCACTATCTCCGGAGGACCTTTCAGAGGCAGCCCCGAAATCACGGAAGGCCTTGAATCTCTGATCCCGGTGGATCTTTTTATACCCGGCTGCCCTCCTCATCCAATGACAAATTTACATGCGCTGCTGAATTTTTTCAAATAAAGCTATTAACATAAAATTTATTAAAAAACTTCCTCATTGTCATTCTTAGATGCTGTTGCAGCGTTATATTCTTGCCTCTAATATATTTTTATGGTATGCATTTTTTGTTTGTTTAATTATGATAGTTATCGCAGTCTCATTATATATAAGAGGACATTACCTATGAATCAGCTACAACAACTAAATGATAGAATTGTCAGTCGAGTTAATTGCAGTTTAAGTGAGTTTGATTTTGATACTGAAGATTTTGTTACAAATGCTCTTGAACATGAAAAAATGTTGGAATTTTATGCGTTTTATGGAATTACATCACACCATCCCATCTATTTTCATTTTAAAAACTCCAATATTGCCGGCAGTTATTTTCTTGGGAAATGCTATGTTGGAAGATCTACAATTTATAAAAGTGACATAAGAGGTGATGAACTAAAAAGAAAGGGAGACCATATACCTTGTTCAAAGAACATTCCCCTTGTCGAAGATGAAATAATAACCATAAGGGACAGCCTGCTCTATAAAACACTTGTTCACAGCAATTCGCACAATCTTGAAAGCCCTGAACAATTTGGTATTCATAATACAATTTCAGCTCATTATGTCAATATTCGCGGAACAACTCTTGAGGGCTGTTTTTTAGGTCCTTTTGCAACCGTTGATCTTATGAACCTCCATTCATGCATTGTTGGTGAATTTGCATATGTTCAGGCTGGCGAACTTTTCCATAGAAAAATTGATCCGGGAACAGTCTGGGTAAGAAGTCCAAATTTTGAGTTTAAATATAAGTTTAAAAAAGATATCTTAGATAATTTTGTAGGGATAAATTCTTCACAC
>CAXMTQ010000387.1:0-1829 GCA_964196205.1 uncultured Desulfobacula sp. | reverse complement strand
AAAAACCCCGCAAAAGGGGTTCTCAAAGGAATCACTCGCAAAACAGCAATAGAATTGGCAACAGAGTATGGGTATAGAGTTATCCAGGAGAACCTTGTTCCTGATCGTGCACGTTCCGCTGATGAAGTGTTTGCTACCAGTACCGCCGGAGGAATTATACCAATTACTAAAATCGATGATCAAATTATCGGTTCAGGGGCAACTGGCCCGATCACACAGAAATTGCAGGATGGATACTGGATGCTGCACAATGATCCACTTTACACCTCCATGATTGATTACTTAAAGAACGGGGAAATAGATTCATCAGCTCACTCCAGGTAAACATCATTACACTGGTGACTATAGCAAATATTCAGGCTGCAATAATTACAATTGACAAATGCAGGGACAATTGTTTAATCCTAAAGGATATTGATAATTACAGGAGAGAATAAATGCTTGGTTCAAAAACTAAGGAGTTGTTAAAAAATATTGTGGGCAGGGAGAGACTGCTTGATCAGCCTGCAGAACTGTTAAGCTACTCCTATGATGCCTATCATGAAGAAGCCATGCCTGATCTTGTTTTATTCCCTGAAACCTGTGAAGAGGTAGCAGGGATAATGAAGATCTGTTCAGCAGATAAGATTCCTGTGACTGCCAGAGGAGCAGGAACAAGTGTATGCGGAGCTTCTATTCCTGCAAAAAATGGTGTTGTTCTCTGCTTTTCAAAAATGAATAAGATTGTGGAGATCAATACAAAGGACAGATATATTATTGTTGAGCCTGGAGTTATTAATATTGATATTCAAAAAGCCCTTGAACCATTTGGCTTTTTTTATCCCCCGGATCCAGGTTCCATGCATGTTTCAACCATTGGCGGCAATGTCGCCCAGAATGCAGGGGGACCAAGGTGTCTGAAATATGGCGTCACTGTTGATTACATCCTTGGAATGGAAGTTGTGCTTGCTTCAGGAAAAATTGTAAATTTTGGAAGCACAAATGTTAAGGATGTTACAGTATACAGGCTGTCCAGTCTTTTCTGCGGTTCTGAAGGCACCCTGGGACTTGTTACCAGGATTATTCTGCGTGTTGTACCTCTTCCTGAAACCATAAAGACAATCCTCGTTACTTTTGATGACCTTGATAATACAGCAAAATCAGTATCTGATATTATAGGCGCCGGCATTCTTCCCGTGGCCATGGAGCTTCTGGACAGAGCAACCATTAATGCCATTGAGGATTCTGCAAAACTTGGTCTGCCAAGAGAGGCTGAAGGATCTCTTGTAATAGAAATTGATGGTGTTAAAGAGGCATGTGAAAAAGAGATAAAAAAGATTTATAAAAAACTTGAAGCCAATAATGCTGTCTCCATACAGGAGGCAAAAACACCAGAAGAGAGAGAAAAATTATGGACAGCAAGAAGATCTGCCTATGGTGTGTTTGCAAAGCTTGCTCCTGATTTATTGTCAGAAGATGTAACTGTTCCTGCAAGCAAAATACCAGAAATGATAAGGAAAACTGTTCAGATAACAAAGAAATATGATCTTAAGGTTGGAATACTTGCCCATGCAGGTGATGGCAATATGCATCCCATGATCCCTGCTGATAGAAATAATAAAAAGCAGTGGGAAAATGTGGAAAAAGCATTAGTTGAGATTGTACAGGCTGCAGTAGATCTCAATGGCACACTGTCGGGTGAACATGGTATAGGGCTTGCCAAAACAAGATTTCTGCCCCTTGTTATGAGTAGTGATATTGATCATGTGGTTGAGGCCTTTGCGCAAACCGGTCGGGAGTTAGGCATTATTCAAAAGGAAATCTCATGAGCAATACGATGAAAGCGCTAG
>CAXMTQ010000386.1:0-1877 GCA_964196205.1 uncultured Desulfobacula sp. | reverse complement strand
ACTCATTTACCACGCAGACAGAACCGGAAGCTACAACAGTATCGTGCGACAGCAGTGTTAATGCTCTGCCGGCAGCACCATAAGCCTGGTTAATGGTTTCCTGAATATGCTTGGGGTAGTGTGCTGTACCGCAAAGGAAAATACCGTCTGCTGCAAACTCAACAGGTTTTAATTTAACATGGGCCTCTTTGAAGAACTCATCCGGACTTAAGGTCACTTTAAACTGACCTGCAATTTCAGTGGTCGTTTCACTGGGGATCACAGCAGCAGCAAGGGATACAACATCAGCATCCAGTTCAAGACCGTAACCCAGAACAGGATCCGGGAGTGTAACTCTTAATATGGATTTGCCGCCCTCTTCAACAGCTTCTACCTGAGGTTTCTCTTCGGGTTCATAACGGATAAACTTCACATCCATGTCAGCAGCTTCCCTGTAATAATCTTCTCTTAACCCATAGGTTCTCATATCCCTGAAAAGGATATAGATATTCATATCAGGATTAATTTTTTTGAGCTTTATTGCATTTTTCACAGCATGGGAGCAGCAGACTCTGGAGCAGTAATTTCTCTTCTCATCTCTGGAGCCGACACATTGAATCATCACCAGAGTTTCAGCATTTATTATTTTTTCCTCTTTTTTTGCAATCTCTTCTCCCAGCTCAAGATGGGTATAGACTGCATCATTTTCCTTATAAAGATACTCTTCAGGCTCATATTCTGTTGCACCTGTGGCAAGGACAGCAGCACCATGTTTTATTTTCCTAATCCTGCCTTCAGTTTCCACAGTGGTAATAAAATTTCCAACATATCCTGAAACATCTGTAATGGTTGCTTCATGGGATACATGAATTTTAGGATTCTGATAAACTTTGGCTATGAGGTCATTTAAATACTCTTGTACATCCATTCCCTCTATGGTGGTAACAAGCCGCTTTGCTATTCCGCCAAGGTCTTTCTCTTTTTCCAGAAGCTGAACTTCATGACCCTGGGCTGCAATGGAGAGCGCACATGTCATGCCGCCAATACCACCGCCAACCACAAGAGCTGTTTTGTTTACAGGCAGATCAAATTCCTGCAGCGGTTCAAGCCAGGCTGCTCTTGCCACTGACATTCTGATGATATCCTGGGCTTTTTTAGTGGCATCATCCTTTTGTTTGGAGTGAACCCAGGAGCAGTGCTCCCTGATATTTGCCATATCAAGATAATATTGATTCAAACCGGCTTCTCTAAGGGTATCCCTGAACAAAGGTTCAAGGGTTCTTGGCGAACATGCTCCGAGAACTACACGGTTAAGGCCTTTTTCTTTTGCAAGCTCGGTAATTTCCTGGGCAGAGTTTGTTGCACATGAAAAAAGCTGCTCCTTGGCATAAACCACATTGGGCAGTGTCAAGGCATATTCAACCGTGGAGGGAACATCTACAACACTTGAGATATTAGCGCCGCAATGGCAGACAAAAACACCGATTCTCGGCTCTTCCTGGGAAACATCTGTTTCCGGCGGATATATCCTCTCTTTTGAAAGGTTTCCCCGCCTGTAATCAAGCAGTTCTCCGCACTGGGAACCTGCTCCCGAAGCAGTAAATACAGATTCCGGAATATCGGTGGGACCCTGGAAAGCTCCACTTACAAAAACTCCGGGTTTTGATGTTTTAACCGGGTTAGAGTGGATTTCTTTATTAAATCCATGGGCATTTAATTCAATGCCAAATTTATCAGCAAGCATTCTGGAATCAGCAGGAGGATTTAATCCAACAGAGAGTACCACCATGTCAAATTCTTCCTCTTTAACACCATCATCAAAGGTGGAATATCTCACAACTACACTGTTATTCTCTGGATTTTCCTTCTCAATTGCTGCATAGCTTCTTATAAACCGA
>CAXMTQ010000385.1:0-1907 GCA_964196205.1 uncultured Desulfobacula sp. | reverse complement strand
TTTTGCTGTGGATTTTATGGCAATATAAATATAAAGAGCAAAAGTTGCTCCAACTACTAAGTACGTCATAACTGTTAAACTCATTGCAACCCTCCTTTATTATTCTTCTTCAACGCCAAATTCTTTATCCAGATTTTCCATCATTTTGGAATAGATAAAAATCAATGCCACAAAAACATAAATAGATCCCTGTTGTGCAAACCAGAATCCTAACTTATATCCCCCTACACGGATAGCATTGAGGGGTTAACGTTTCTTCGCCAATACTCCGCTCTTGAGTTGTCACTCATCGACCTTACCTCCTTAAATAAAATTAGTTAATAAACTCCATTCATTTAATTACACCAACTTATGTTAATATCTCTATCGCATTATGTTTTTGCCTTGTCAAGGCTGATTGCAATCTTTTTTATTTTTTTTTTACCTTGATAAAAAAATCTATTTTTTTTGTTGACTTAAACTTTAGTTCTTACTAATGCATATTTGTAGTATAAATATTATTCAGCAAATAATTTAAATTTTCTGTATAGACGGCAGTTTTTTAAAAAGCCGTATTTAACAGGAAAGGAGGTAATAACAACCTATACAGTCAAATTATTGACCTTTTAACATCTAAATCCAAAAGGAGAAAATCAATGAGCCAAAAAGAAGTAATGGAAACCACAGAAGCACAGATTGCAGTCCATTGGCCGGAAGAAGATTATTACTATCCCTCTTCAAAATTTGTTGGTCAGGCCAATCTTTCAGATCCAGCGGTCTTTGATCGATTCAGTCTGGATAACTTTCCGGATTATTACACTGAGTATGCTGACCTTTTAACCTGGTACAAGTCCTGGGATGAAGTTCTCGATACCAGTGACGCTCCATGTTACAAATGGTTTAAAGGCGGAAAGCTCAATGCCAGCTATAATTGTATAGATCGTCATCTCAAAGATAATAAAAACAAAACTGCTATCCATTTTGTACCGGAGCTTGAAGAAGAAAAGGTAGAACATATCACCTACCAGGAGCTTTATGTAAGGGTTAATGAATTTGCAGCATTACTACGTGATACTGCAAAACTAAAAAGAGGAGACAGAGTTACAATTCATATGCCCATGTCAGCAGAGCTTCCTATTACAATGCTTGCATGTGCAAGACTTGGTGTTATTCACTCTGTTGTTTTTGGTGGATTTTCACCCAGTGCAAGTGCCGATAGAATTGTAGATTCCCAGTCCAGGGTTTTGATCGTTACAGATGCCTATTACAGGGCAGGCAAACTTTTGAATCATAAATTCAATGCAGATGAGGCGGTTAAAATTGCAGCAGATCAGGGGCAGACCGTTGATACTGTTCTTGTCTGGAAAAGATATCCGGCTAAATACTCTTCAGATACCCCAATGGTTGAAGGAAGAGATATTTTTGTAAATGATAAATTAAAAGATTATTATGGTGCCAGAATTGAACCGGAACAGATGTTAAGTGAAGATCCTCTATTTTTGATGGACACCAGCGGCACAACAGGTAAACCCAAAGGCTGTCAGCACGGCACAGGAGGTTATCTTGCCTATACTGCTGCCATGTCAAAATATATACAGGACATTCATCCAGAAGATGATGTATACTGGTGTATGGCAGATATTGGATGGATCACAGGTCATTCCTTTATTGTTTACGGCCCGCTTGCTCTTTGTGCTTCCACAGTAATCTATGAAGGAGTACCCACATATCCCGATGCAGGAAGATCCTGGAGAATTGCCCAGGAACTTGATGTCAACATTTTCCATACTGCACCGACTGCCATCAGGGCCTTAAGAAAACTGGGCCCGGATGAACCTGCCAAATATAACTATCATTTCAAACACATGACAACCGTTGGAGAACCCATTGAACCTGCTGTATGGAAATGGTATGAATCAGCAGTGGGC
>CAXMTQ010000384.1:396-1909 GCA_964196205.1 uncultured Desulfobacula sp. | reverse complement strand
AGTTGATTCACCACAGACAAAAGCTCCCGCTCCCTGGTGCACAATGACCTCGAAATTAAAGCCTGAACCCAGAATATTCTCCCCAAGAAGACCATAATGTTCAGCCTGTTCTATGGCAAGATTGATATTATCCACTGCAAGGGGATACTCCTGGCGAACATAAAAATAACCTTCGCTGGCACCTATGGCATATCCGCCAAGGATTAAACCTTCAAGGATGGAGTGGGGATTGCCTTCAAGAAGGGCTCTGTCCATAAATGCTCCTGGATCACCCTCATCTGCATTGACAATTACATATTTGACTGGGTCTTCGGCATTACGTGTGCCTTCCCATTTTCTGCCGGCAGGAAAGCCCGCACCTCCCCTTCCTCTGATGTTGGATTTTTTAACCTCTTCGAGAACTTCAACACCGGTCATCTTTCCAAGAGCTTTGCCAAGGGCAGAATAACCGTCAAGAGCCAGATAATCATCAATGTTTCTGGAATCAATTTTGATATTATTACACAGGACTGTTCTCTCCTGGCTTTTATAGAATGCGATATCAGACTCTTTAACTGCTTTTTCACCTGTGGTCGGGTCTTCAAAAAGCAGACGGTCAATCACCTTGTTCTCTTTTATGGTCTCGGCAACAATCTGCTCTACATCCTCTGCCTTCACCTGGACATAGCAGATTTCTTCCGGATAAATAACAACAATTGGGCCCTGTTCACAAAATCCCGGGCATCCGGTTCCCTTTGTGTCTACTTTTGCTGTTAAATCCTGTTTTTCAATTTCTTCTTGAAAAGCTTTTATAACTTCGTCTGCCCCGGAAGCAACACAGCCTGCTCCTGCACATATTGAAATACAAGGATTGTCAGGATCTCTTTTTGATAATATTTCCTGTCTGAAGTCTGATAACTCTTCAGGCGTATTTAACCGCGCCATAATTTTCCCCTACTCATATAATTTTAAAGCTTCTGATGTTTTAACAGGTGTCATCTTACCATGAACCTTGCCATTCACTTCCACAACCGGTCCGAGAGCACAGCAGCCAAGACAATTGACTGTCTCCACACTGAACTTTAAATCAAGGTCAGTCTCCCCCGACTTGATTCCTGTTGATTCTTCCACACTGTCAAGGATACGGGTAGCCCCTCTTACATGACAGGCTGTGCCAACACATATATGGACATTATTCCGCCCCTTGGGAACCAGACTGAAAGCTTTATAAAAAGTGGCTATATGCTGAATCCGGTTCATGGGAACTTCGAGTTTTTCACCAACCCTGTCTAAAGCCTGCTTGGGAAGCCAATTGTTTTCACTTTGAATATCCAGCATGATCTGAAGCAGAGAACTCGGTCTTCCACCATGTTTATCAATAATCTTATCTACTTTATCAATTTCCATAAAAGCTTTCCTATGAATTTTGTATCTCCTGTTTAGGCCAGTGCGTAGCAGTTGCTGTTAGTATCATATTTTAGCAAACCCTGTCTTGATGATGTGTTCATATGTCTTGAAACATCCGAAGGATTTA
>CAXMTQ010000384.1:0-318 GCA_964196205.1 uncultured Desulfobacula sp. | reverse complement strand
TGCAATATCGCTTGTTGAAAGGGCTTTATCTTTTAAAAGCAGCAGAATCTGACTTATTGCAAGTTTATCTGATACTATTTTATCAAACAGGTTTTTTGTCTCATCGCTTTCAAAAAAACTGGTATATGCCTGTTTTGTTTTTTCAGGAACCCGCAATCTTTCTCTCTCCACAAGTCTTAAATAGGGAATCAGTTTTCTTGCAGCTTCAAGTTTGATTTTCAATTCACCACGGCTCAAGCCTTCACTTGTACCAAGGGGACCAAGCTCTTTAATTTCTCCTGAAAAATTATCTGTGTATTCTGCAAGAAGATTGTCGTC
>CAXMTQ010000383.1:0-1910 GCA_964196205.1 uncultured Desulfobacula sp. | reverse complement strand
TGATTTTTTTCATGATAAATGTGCTGGCTGTTTTGATAACTGAAAGGGGCTGGTTCAATTCATGGGCAACACCAGTTGCCATCTCTCCAAGAGTGGTCAGTTTGCCTGCCTGTATCAGCTGCTGTTCAGTCTCAATTTTGTCAGTGATGTTGGTGCACGAAATAATCAATTTGTTCCCGTTATGATACTCAAGTAATGATACTCTGATATTAGTAAACAAAGTTGACCCGTCTTTATGTTTGTGCTGAATTTTTTCTAAATTATTTTTTGTTTTTATAAGAGAAGCACACTCTGTTTTATCTTTATCCATAAACAGATCTGTAAACAGTTTGTTTATCAGTTCTTTTTTTTTGTAACCATAATTAAATTCAACGCTTCCATTGCAATCTCTTATTTTCAGAGTGTCTGAATCAATAACAAATATGCAGTTGGGTATATTATTGAAAATGGCATAATATTTTTTTTCAGACTTTTCGAGTTGTTCCTGGAGCTGTTTCTGCCTGGTGATGTCAATGCTCATTTCCATGGCACCACAGACTTTCCCCTTTGAATTTTTTATGGGAGCTGTTTTTACAATCCAATGAAAGCTTGTTTTATCTTTATTGAGTCCGATTTCTTCATCAAAATGAATATTGCCATCCAGAAATGTTTTTTCCATGGGACAGTTAACACATTTTTCCTTGCGATCTTTATAGGCCTTAAAACAATACTCTCCTTCCTTTGCATCAAAGTTGCTGCTAAATTCATGGTTATATTTTAAAATTCTGTAATTTTTATCTTGAACAGTAATAATGCATGGAACCAAATCAAATAAATTTCTATATTCATCAAAGTGGCTATCAAAATCAATACTACTGTTTTTAATTATATTTTTCATTTATTATATAACCAATATTTGGTTTTGTACTTTTAAAAGCTACAGTTTTATATTAAATCATTTGTTTTTTATGTTCTTATACTATTCTGCTATTCTAAATTATCATAAAACATGCCAGCAACTTTGAATCTGCTTAAATCCAATAATATCAAACGGTTTTTGCCGGAACAGATCTTGCCTATGCACCGCCTTTCGGTCCTGTATGGAATCCCTTACTGACAGCAGCAAATCAGCTGGTAAAAAAAAATTAGCTTTCTATGGCTCATTTGATAAAAGCCAAACAAGCCATAGAAAGATTATGGATTAATTAGAATAGTTTAATTCCTGTTTAATAGCTTCCAGCTCTTTTTCAAGATCATGAGCTCTTTGAGCAAGGTCCTCTTTTGTAGAGGCTGATTGTTGGGATGACATATATTGCTGTGCATTTCTCATGCATCTGCCATTTCCACGTCCTCTTCCAAAACCTGCCTGATTTGAAGCCTGGTTACGGGCACAATTGCCAATTCTTCTTCCTGTCATTGGACCTTGATTTTCAGGTCCTCTCTTGTTTAATCCCAGCATCTATTTCACCTCCTTTGAAATCTTTTGTTTTGTCCATGTCTTCTCCCTCCGCCACAATTTTGTATTTTATAGCAGCCACCTTGAATGATTAATCTTTTGGAGTTTACAAGGGCTTTGTTGCTTTCTTTTTGTTTGGGCACCATTTGTTACTCAAACTTGATTCTATACAATTGCAAAGGGTATGCCGTGGGAAGTGGCACAAATATTTTTTATAAATTATCTTATGATCTAAGTGGGTTATAGTTTTTGAAAAAACAATATAATATTGCCATGTGCAAAGATGATTGCGTTTATGCGACCGTAAGGTCGCAGCTTTAGTGCAGTGATAGAATCAATTTGGCTTTAAAAGGAGGTCTTGGATTTAATATATGAAAATTTTGTTATGATATGAGGGCTTTTCTTTCATGATGATACGTCTTTGTCTGTATGAGCTTGCTGAATTAAATCGGTTCATCGAGTGTAACAAAATTAA
>CAXMTQ010000382.1:0-1917 GCA_964196205.1 uncultured Desulfobacula sp. | reverse complement strand
TACCGCACCCGGATTTTGATGGGAAAACCGGAAACGGGCATTATGCGGATGTCCTTTCAGAGATTGATCATCGAGCCGGCCAGATTCTCGATGCAATTGATAAGCTGAAAATCCGGGATAACACAGTCGTTATCTGGTTAAGCGATAATGGTCCGGAATACTTCTACCCGTACCATGGGACTGCTGGCTTCTGGCGAGGAAATTATTTTACAGCTTTGGAAGGATCATTGCGTGCACCATTCCTGATAAGGTGGCCGGGCAAAGTTCCTGCAGGCAGCGTCAGCAATGAAATCGTTCATGTTGTCGATCTTTTGCCCACACTGGGGAAAATAGCTGGCGTAACTGGAAGATGCACCTTATTGATCTTGAAAATATGAACAGTGTACCCCAGAGACTGAATGTTCCAAAGATCTACCACCTGATCAAAGACCCGAAAGAGCAATACAATTTAGCATCAGAAGCCACCTGGGTGCTGCCGGTGATGTTCACTAAAATTACCGAATTTCAAAAAACTCTTGCAAAAGAGCCCCCGATTCCATTTGGCACACCAGATCCATATCAACCGGCAAAATAGGATATTCTTTATAATACGGAAAAATAAAAAAAATGCTTTTTAATTATAAATCAATTAAAATTTTAATTTTAAATATATTGATAACAATAGGGATCATTGGCTCTGGAAATAATGCGTTGGCAGGTGAATTAGGCCATTATTTAGCCGGAGGGGCAAGCACAAGGGATTTTGTTGTTCCAGAACCCGGGTTTTATTATCTTCAGTACAATTTGTATTATAACTCGGATACATATAAAGACCAGAACGGTAATGAAGTAAACTCTATAGGCCCTGTTACTTTTGAAGCCGAAGTTGATTCTTATGCAATTGCTCCGATGTTTCTGTGGTCAAGTCCATGGAAAGTATTTGGTGCTACATATGCTGCTTTTGTACAACCATCCATCGTAAACACAGGCGTTAAGGCAGCCGCTCTTGGAATAAATATCGATGAATCTCACTGGGGTTTAGGGGATCTTTATGTTAAACCGATCTGGCTTGGTTGGAATAATCTCCATACCGCTATCTCCCTTGGATATGGGGTTTATGCACCAATAGGTGAATATGATGATGGGGCTATAGATAATACAGGACTCGGATTCTGGACACATGAGTTCCAGGCAAGTTTGACCGTTTTTCCATGGGAGCATCAGGGAACAGCCATCATGTTGACTGGTACCTATGAAATTCACCATGAAAAAGATGGTGCAGATATTACCCCAGGAGATCGTTTCTCACTGGATTATGGTATCAGCCAATATGTGCCGGTCAATAAAGCAGAAACCCTGCTGCTTGAACTTGGGCTTTCAGGATACAGCCAATGGCAGGTAGATAAAGATTCTGGGACTGATGTGGTTAAGGCTCTTAGTGCAAAAGATAAGATCCATGCTGCAGGTGCTCAACTTGGACTTACCTATATACCATGGGACGCAGCATTTAACTTTCGTTATTTGAAAGAATATGATGCTGAGTCTCGTTTTGAAGGTGATTTGTTTACATTGAATCTTGTCATAGGGTTTTGATGTTTTAAAATTAAATGTTGAGAATATTGATTCCAGCTGGGTTTTATTTTATAGTCCCGCATTACTTTTTTAGTCCCTAACTCCCAAACTATTCTCCTGTTTTTGCTTTTCCTTTTAAAAAATTAGCTTGTTTTAAAGACAGCCATAAAGCGTTTATTTTGTCTATCATTATGGGGTGGTGAAATTTTATAATTCCCCCAGTATTTAATCTTTCAGTGCTTAGTATTAGGTTTGACTAACAGTCAAACATACTTGCATCTGTTTGCAGTATTTTTTGACAAAATTTTGATAAAGTATATTTCTGGTATCATGGAGTATTCCAGCTTCGGAATACTCCACTATAGG
>CAXMTQ010000381.1:1667-1920 GCA_964196205.1 uncultured Desulfobacula sp. | reverse complement strand
ATTAGAACAAAGGTAATAATCCAAAATATCTTTTTCATTTCAATCTCTTTTATTCAATAACCTATTTTACTGCTGTCAGTTTCTCCTGGGAAGTTTTTGATTTGTTCATCAGTTTTTCTAATTGCGAATTATCCCAACGTTTAAACAGGTCGTGTTCTATCCCAATGTAATCCAACACCTTACCCACGGATTGATTAATTATATCATCAATTGTTTTGGGATGGTGATAAAAGGCTGGTACCGGAGGAATTAT
>CAXMTQ010000381.1:0-1657 GCA_964196205.1 uncultured Desulfobacula sp. | reverse complement strand
CGCACCCATGTCAGCTGCCTGGGATAACAGTCTTAAATGTCCCTGGTGTAAAGGAGTTTCGCGAAACAGCAAAGCAAGTTTACGCTTTTCTTTCAGTTGGACATCAGCGGCTCTTATCAATAAATTGTCATTAAATGAATTTGCAATTCCAGACAGGGTTTTTACAGTACAGGGAGCGACAACCATACCCATGGTCAGAAAAGAACCACTTGCAACAGATGCGGCTATATCCTTATTGTTATATGTGACATCAGCCATGGCAAGGACTTCATCAACATCATAATCAGTCTCTATCCTGATATTGAGTTTTCCTGCATCGGAAATAATAAGATGTGTTTCAATACCTTTATTTTTAAGGACTTCAAGCATTCTTACACCATATATCACTCCACTTGCCCCTGCAATACCTATAATTAATCGCTTCTTCATAAATTACTCCTTAAATATTTTTACCCTATTTTAAAACCTGGCGGATAAAGCTGCCTGGCTGATATTTGGTAAAAGTCTGGAATATAAATGTATTATTCTTGTTAATGTTTTATAATTTCTATCAATTTATAGCCCTTTTGGTCAACCAAAGAAGTTATCGGTTCTAAATATTTTTCTTCTACCCTGATTGTAAGCCTTTTTGCCTTTGTATCAGGGTCTTTTAAGGTGAAAACTCCCTGGATCTGAAATCCTTGAGCAAAAATATCTTCCAATACCTTTTTTATAGTAACCTTGTTATCACCGTTTATTTCAACGCAGATACCATGCAGGCCCTCATCTCCTCCAAGAAGCTGTTTTAAAGCATAGGAAAAATCACGGTTGGAAAGAGTTCCCACAAGTTTGTCTCCATCCATGACAGGCAGAAAACTTCTGCCAAACTCCTTGCCTTTTTCAAGGGCAGTGTCAACTGTATCATCAATATTAAGGGTTACCGGTTTTCTAACCATTATATCTTTTACTTTTAATCTCTCATTAAAATATTGAGTTTCATAAATATCCTGAGCTGCTAAAGTCCAGGAAGCAGTTTCCCTTAGATCCCTTCTTGCAATAAGTCCTCTGAATCTGCCACTGTCCACAACAGACATGAAAGGCACTTTTTTCTCTTCAAATAACTCAATGGCATCTTTTGCAAGAAGATCACTTGAAACAGTATCAGGATTTTTTGACATCCAGTGTTTAACAATCATTTTATCTCTCCAATATTTAAAAAAGTTCCAAAGCTGACTTAATAATCTCCCGGCTGAAAACCTGATCTTCCATATTGGCATCAATTTCAATAATTTCAACCCTGGGATCAAGTTCATTTCTTAAAATTTCAACAAAGACCTGATCTTCTTTGGGATCATAGGTTGGATTACCCTTGCAGTCCACGGAAGACCATCCCTGCAATGGAACCAGTACTTTTACAGGAGCCTGTGCGCTATTAAGTTTTCTTGCAAACTCTTTTGCCACAAGCTGTAGTTCATCAGTTGAAAGGCGAAGCCATGTACGGAATTTATCAAGATCATATTTACGTCTTTCATAAAACTCCTTTTTGTATTTTGATCTTGACGGAGTCATATGGTTGACCGAACAGGTGGAAATAATCTGGGGGATTCCTCTCTTGCCTGCAGATTCCAGCCTATTGGGTCCACCATCACGCATATACCCAAAATAGTGTTCTCCCACA
>CAXMTQ010000380.1:0-1926 GCA_964196205.1 uncultured Desulfobacula sp. | reverse complement strand
AAGCCTGTTCAAGCTCGATAACTGCCGGCATAAGTGTTTCACCGATATAACGACCGCCATATTGTCCAAAATGGCCTTTTGTATCCGGTTGTTTATAAAATGTGTTCATAAAATATCTTCCTTATATTTAATCTCTCAATTCGCTGCTATTTTTTTACTTTTTGAATAAATTCTTTTACTTTATAAAGGTCTTTACTCCCTGGAGACGATTCCACTCCTGAGCTTACATCCACACCAAATGCACCTGAGGCTGCAATTGCTTTTGCAACATCACAAGGTTCAAGCCCGCCTGCAATAATTATTCTCTGGTTTGAATCAATTTCAGTGTCAAAACTCCAGTTCCATTTCTCGGCAGTTCCTCCGGGTAGGCCTTCATTACCTTTTTCCACAAGAAATGCCCATGCATCTTCATAAAGACTAATTTTATTTATTAAAGGTTCTTTTTTTTTAACCAGAGCCTTTATTACTTTTATTCCATGACCTGCAATATCTTTGACAAGATCCGGTGATTCATTTCCATGCAGCTGTACTGCTTTAAGATTACATGCAGTTGCGGTTTTCATGATAAAATCATAGGTTTCATCCACAAAAACTCCTGTTGTGATTGTCTTGTCAGGAATATGAGAGCAGAGTTTTTTTGCATCCTCAATATCCATATTTCTTGGACTTTTTTTAAAAAATACAATTCCAATGGCATGGGCACCAAGTTTGACACACTCTTTTGTCTCATGGGGATTGGTCAGGCCGCATATTTTAATAAATGTTTGATTCATGGCAGTTAATAAGTTCTTTAATAAAATTTTCCGGATTTTCTGCCCTTACAATGCTCTCTCCCACAAGAAAATTATAAATTTTTGACTCCACGCCCTTTTTTATATCAAGAGGAGATGAAATACCGCTTGCTTCGACAGGAATAATATCTTGAGTTAATAAAGGCACAACTCTTTTTGAAACCCCAGTGTCAGTTTCAAAGGTTTCAAGATCCCTGTTGTTTATTCCAATAATTTTTGCATTGGAAGTCAAGGCAGGTTCAACCTCCCACTCCGAATGGATTTCAATTAGAGGTTCCATTTTTAGCTCTCTTGCAAGATCTATATAATTTTTAAGTTGTCTTGTTTCTAAAAGTTTGTTGATCAGCAGAATAGAGCTTGCTCCAAGAGCTTTTGCCTCATAAATTTGAAAAGATGATATAATAAAATCTTTTCTTAAAACTGGAATGCTTACAGAGTTTGATGCAGCAGCAAGATCTTTTTTGCTCCCTTTGAAATAGAACTGTTCTGTAAGTACAGAGATAGCACATGCTCCTGCCTGTTCATATTTTTCAGCATAACTTTTCACATCAAGATCAACTCTTATATCTCCCTTTGACGGAGATGCCTTTTTGATTTCAGCTATGATACCAGGTATTCTTTGGGTATTGGATTTTTCAAGGGCTTTTTTGAAATCTTTATTATTTTGAGAGGCTTCAGCTTTATTTCGTATGATTTGCAGAGAAGTAACTTTGGATATTTTTTTGATTTCCTCTTTTTTAATCTCTCTGATTTTTTTTAAAAAACCTTTTACAGGCATCTATCCATTCTCCTGTGTAAATTGTATAAGTTCTTCCAACTTTTCGGCAGCCTTTTTCGAATCAATTGATTCTTGAGCTTTTTCAATGCCGTTGGCAAGGGAATCTGCCTTGCCTGCAATCATAAGAGCTGCTCCTGAATTTATGAGAATAATGTCTCTTTTTGGACCTTTTTCACCTTTAAGGATGGATCGGATTATATCGGCATTTTGTTCTTTCTCACCGCCTTTAAGGGTTTCAGGATCGGCAAATCCTTCAAAATACTCTCTTGGATCAAGATCAAAGGTCCTGATAAGCCCGTTATTAAGCTCTGATATCCTTGTATTATTACATATACTTATTTCATCCATGCCGTCATG
>CAXMTQ010000379.1:0-1942 GCA_964196205.1 uncultured Desulfobacula sp. | reverse complement strand
AATCGGTTTTGTTCCCGTAAGAAAAAAAGGCAAACTTCCTTTTAAAACCATCCAGGAGACCTATAGCCTGGAATATGGAGAGGATACTCTTGAAATTCATGAAGATGCATTTCAAAAGAATGAAAAAGTCATAATTGTTGATGATTTGATAGCAACCGGCGGTACCATAGGCGCAACTGTCAAACTTGTAAAAAAACTTGGTGCTGATATTATGGAGTGTGCTTTTATTGTTGAACTTCCAGACTTAAATGGGCGTGATCAGATTCAAGACTGCAAGATATATTCAATTATTGAATTTGGAGGCGCATTTTTTCGGTGGCTTGTGGCAGTGACTGTTTTCACCCCTTTTGCCATAAAAACTCTCATGTATGAATGGCCAATAATAAAAAAGAATATAGCATATTTTTCAATTACATCTCTTCTTGGCATCACTACATTTAATACTCTTATTTATTATGCCGGGCATACAACAACTGCCATGAATCTCTCTCTTATTGCCATCTCCTTCCCCATATTTATTCTCCTTTTTTCAAGAATTTTATACAAGGAATTATTGACTGTCAAAAAAGGAGTTGGTGTTGTTCTTGTTCTAACTGGAGTTGTATTTCTTATCACAAAAGGCAATATTTCCACGCTTTTAAATATCAATTTTAAGATTGGTGATGTCTGGATGCTAACAGCTGCAATTGTTTTTGCAGTTTACAGCCTTTTTCTAAAAAACAAGCCACAGGGATTAAGTGTTATAACTTTGCAGCTTGCAACCATGATCCTGGGATTGTTTTTTTTATCTCCTTTTTTTTTATGGGAACAGAGTCTGGTTCATAATTTCTTTTTAAATCAGACAACCGCTCCTGCAATTTTGTATGTGGGTATTTTTGCATCCCTCTTTGCCTTTATTTTATGGACTAATGCAATTATCATACTCGGTCCTTCAAGGGCTGGTATGGTATATTATACTCTTCCTCTGTTCAGTGGTTTGGCAGGATATCTTTTTTTGCATGAAAGCGTTGGAATTATACATTTTTACAGTATGGTATTCATTTTTTCAGGGATTTTAATTACCAACCATGAATCAAAGAATAAGTAATAAATATTTTAGTCTTTAAATCTGGTATTGCTTTCATCCATACCTTGGTCTTTTTATTGCTGTTTCATAAAATTTTTCAATGCCAATTTCTTTGATTTTTCTATTGATTTGCACCCATCCTTTATAAAGCCCATCATCAAAATTGGTATTGCTGCATGGAAATTGATCACATTGAAAACAAAAATCAATTTTTTTATCCTGATGACAGCTGCGTACCCCGCAATTTTTAAAAATCCTGCATTGTTCCTTCCGGCACCCACTGCAATTTTCAGAGGCAAAATAGTCAAGTACTTCCTTGAAAACAGTATATTTTTTAAAAACAGGATCATCCAGCATGGTTTCAAATCGTTTGGCATTGATATGGAAATTTCCAAGTTTTTCTTTTAGTTTCAAGCTGTATTTGCGAATATTTCCATCTTTATGTGCAAAACATGTTGTACAGCATAAACCACATGGTGCAATAGCTTCTTTAATTTTTTCATCAATCATGCAGTTCCTCCTTTTTTGGTTATTAACTTCCATTCTTCCAGTTCCACCAATTCAATAATTCTGGATCATGGATAGAATTACTAGCGTAATATACTGCACACCTGAAACCACTATTTTTGGCCCCATGGATATTTTGAATCAGGCAGGACGGCTGTTCAATCGTTTGGAAAAGTCTTCACCAACCCCGTTTTTTGATATTACTATTGCCTCGCCGGACGGACACCCCATTCGCTCTGTTAATAATATTATGATTCAGCCCCATTGCAGCATAAAAGAAATCAATAAAACTGATCTGATTATAATTGCCTCAGCAACTTATATTGAAAAAATTATGGATAAAAATCCTGAACTGGTGCCATGGATACA
>CAXMTQ010000378.1:0-1946 GCA_964196205.1 uncultured Desulfobacula sp. | reverse complement strand
AAAGGATACATCATAAAAGTCGATGTATCCTCTTTTTTACATCACTTACTGTCAGCCATGGAGGGGCATTCCACATGCTTTCATGGATAATTCTCCAAAAATTTCCGATAGAGTAGGATGGGCATGAATAGTATCAGCTATATCATCTGCTTTCATTCCTTTTTGCATGGCAAGAGTGACTTCAGCAATTAAATCAGTTGCATGGGCACCGATAATATGAACCCCGAGAATTTTTCTGCTCTTTTTTTCAATAATCATCTTTGCCATTCCTGCTATTTCATCAATTGCCTGGGCTTTACCAAGATTTCTGAAATTCATGGAAAAACTTTCAATAACAAAGCCTTTTATCTTTGCCTGGGTTTCACTTCGGCCCACTGTACCGATTTCCGGCATGGTAAAAACAGCACCTGGAACAACATCATAATTCATTATGCCTTTTTGACCCATTGCATTCTGGGCAGCAATCACACCTTCATGTGAAGCCACATGGGCGAGCATAATTTTATTGGGGCCTAAAATATCACCTATGGCATAAACATTTTTCACATTGGTTTCCAATTTCTCATTAGCTTGAATCCAGCCTGAAGAATCTGTTTTAATATTAATATTTTCCAGTCCAAGATCAGATGATAAGGCTTTTCTTCCAATACACACAGCCATTTTTTCAGTTTTAATTGATTCAATCTTAGGCTTTTTGGGATTTGGATTGTCTGTAAAAGGTGAAGCATCAAGAAAAATTGAGAGGTCACTATTTTTTTGGGTTGCTGATTGTACAATGGTATCACAAAAAACCTTAATTTTTTTCTTTTTCATTTCTCTTAGCAATAATTTAGAAATCTCTTCATCCATTGATGGTAGAGGCAGCAATCTTGACATGCCTTCCACAATGGTAACTCTGGAACCAAGAGCCGAGAAAATAAATGCAAATTCACAACCAATCACACCACCGCCTACAATGAGAATTGATTTGGGAATTTCTTTTATTTCAAGGAGATCATCAGAAGATAATATATTATTATGATCAAAGGGAAAACTTTTCACATTCAAAGGTTTTGTACCTGTGGCAATGATAAGCTTATCATACTCAAACTCTTTTTTACTGCCATCACTGTATTTAACTTCAATATGACCTTGAAATTTATCTTTGGCAGATTTTATCTTTGCCCAGCCCTTTTCTACTGTAACCCCAGCTTTTTGTAACAGCGACGCTATGCCTTTTCTCTGGGTATCAAGGATTTTATCTTTTTTTTCCATCAATTTCAGGATATCAGGCGTGATACTGCCTTGAACATTGATGCCAGAATCTTCAGCCTTTAAAAATTTAAGGAAGATATCAGCTGAGTTTTTCATTATTTTTGATGGAATGCATCCGTAATTAAGACAAGTTCCGCCAAGATTCTCTTTTTCAATAAGAGTTACACTGCCTCCCAAAGCTGCTGCCCTTAAAGCTGCAACATATCCTCCAGGGCCTCCTCCAATAACAATAAATTTTATTGACATTTGATCTATCTCCCATCTTAAATTCTTATTTTTAAACTGAATGTCTGCTATAGACACCGGTGGAAGGCTGATTGCCTTACGGGAGTACTATGGATCATAGCTTACAAGTTCTTGAGTAACGTAGCGGTGAAGCCGACATGGTGGTTGTATGGCAAATATCCAGTTTTTAAAAATTTTATATTGACAATACGATAATTGCAAGGTATTTTTCAATAATAAATAAATAAATTTGTTTTTCCATAAGTTTTTATTGCAAAAAACGAGGGAATCATGAAAATAGATAAAACAAATATAGATATTATCAGAGAATTAAAAGAGGGCAAGAAATCCTTTAAAAAAATTGCAGATAAACTCTCCATCACAGAAAATACAGTCAGAACCAGGGTAAACAATCTTCAGAAGGAGGGTGTCCTTGAAATCTGCGGTCTTGTTGATCCTGCCACCCT
>CAXMTQ010000377.1:0-1952 GCA_964196205.1 uncultured Desulfobacula sp. | reverse complement strand
CTTTTTTTTAAAATATCTCCAAAATCATTTTCAACAAATGTATATTTCTGAAGACGTCTTTTGATTTTTGCCCGTTGTGTAGAAGCCAGATTGCGATAGGAAAAAAGAACCAGCTCTATCAATACAATAGATAAAATAAAGATAAAAATGCCAATAATCATGTAATCCATATAGTTTTCCTTTCTTACTACACCTCAACTCTAAATGACGGATCAAATTTTTTGTTGTCCACCTTAATCCCTGAAGTTCGAAATTTTTCAAGAAATTTTGGCCGAATGCCGTTAAACTGGAATACCCCGCGGACATTGCCTTCAGAGTCAATACTTGTTTGTTTAAAAGAAAAAATTTCCTGCATTGTGATCATATTTCCTTCCATGCCGGTGATTTCCTGCAGACTGATCAGTTTTCGTGTACCGTCCGGCATCCTTGAAACCTGGATAACAACATGAATGGCAGAACTGATAAACCGTCTTAAAAATTCGCTTGGTATATCAAAATTGGCCATGGCAACCATGGTTTCAAGTCTCATTAATGCATCCCGCGGCGTATTTGCATGAACAGTGGTTAAAGATCCGTCATGACCGGTATTCATGGCCTGGAGCATATCAAAAGATTCTGCCCCACGGACCTCGCCGAGAATGATTCGGGAGGGACGCATTCTAAGGCTGTTCACAACGAGGTCACGCTGCAGGATTTCTCCTTTTCCCTCAATATTAGCCGGCCTGGTTTCCATTCTCACAATATGTTTCTGCTTTAGCTGAAGCTCTGCCGCATCCTCAATGGTTACGATCCTTTCGTTTTCAGGTATAAACCGGGAAAGCACATTTAAAAAAGTGGTTTTACCACTGCCTGTTCCTCCGGAAATCAATATATTAAGTTTACATTTTACCAGTCCCATTAAAATGTCCTGAAGCTCCGGTACCAGTGTCTTATTTTCAATCAGGTCATGAAGTTCAAGCGGTATAACTGCAAACCGACGGATAGACATCATGGGGCCGTCCAAAGCAATAGGCGGAATCACCACGTTTACCCTTGAGCCGTCCATAAGCCTTGCATCAACCATGGGATTGGACTCATCAATTCTCCTGCCCACAAGGGATACAATTTTATCAATAATCTTCATCAGGTGTTCATCATCTTTAAACCTGATATCTGTGAGTTCTAATTTGCCAAAGCGTTCAACGTAAATTTGTTTGTAGGAATTGACAAGAATATCAGAAATCGTGGGGTCTTTTAAAAAAATTTCCAAAGGCCCTAATCCCATGACTTCATCCACAATCTCTGAAATAATAGTTTCTCTTTCCTGAAAATTAAGCGGCATTATATCTGCCTGCTCAAGCAATATCTTTTCAGTTAAATGTCTGATCTGTTTTTCTAATTTTTTCTGATCAACAGAATCAATCAGGGAAAGATCAATAATATCCAGCAGACGCTCATGGATTTTTGATTTAAAATCAAAATATTCATCAGGCAAATATTTATCTAAAACAGGGCTGATTTTTGATCCTGTGAAATTATTTTCCACTTAAGACTCCTTATAATTATACAGATTCCGAATTTATATTAAAACAATTTCCATTTTTTCTCTTGTATCTCTTCTTTTGGCAGCATTTTTTCTACATAGTCATTAAAACATTTAACAATTTTAGACCTTGGTTCAACCTGGCAAAGGGCTTTCCCAGAATTTATTGCAGACATGGTAGTTGAATAATCATTGGGAATAATCCACGACATTTTTTTGCCAATGCCCTCTTCTGCATTGGTCAGCGTAACCATGCCTTTTTTATAGAATCTGTTCATCACAACGCTGACTTTGCCTTTATTTATAGAACCAAAATCCACAAACGATTTAATAAGCCTGTTTGTATTTGACAGGCATGGAAGCGTCTGGATGGTAACCATCTGAATGAGTTCGGATCGGCGCAAAATTGTCAGTGCAGTCTCATTCAGGG
>CAXMTQ010000376.1:1681-1963 GCA_964196205.1 uncultured Desulfobacula sp. | reverse complement strand
TTTGATTTCTAATTTCTAATGTTCAATTTTGAATTCATATAGAATTCCTTCATGTAAACCAATAATTCAACAAAAAACATTGATATTTATAGTTCCATTAACTGACCGCCACAAATATTCAATGCCTGGCCAGTAATATATGAAGAAGCATCAGAGGCCAGAAACAAAGCAAGTTCTCCAACTTCTTCGGGAGAGCCTATCCGTCCAACAGGAATAGTTTCACACATTTTCTGTTCCTGCTCTTCTACACTTGTATTGAAAAATTTTGCCTCCTGTTCAAAG
>CAXMTQ010000376.1:0-1640 GCA_964196205.1 uncultured Desulfobacula sp. | reverse complement strand
TCATGATCTGTCCAGGGCAGATCGCATTAACCCTGATATTAAGGCCTGCAAGCTCTTTTGCCATTACCTTGGTAAGCATGATAACTCCTGCTTTTGCCACAGAGTATGCACCATTAAACAGCGCCGGGACTTTACCTGCCCGCGATGCTGTATTGACAATATTACCGCCTTTTTCCTGCATCAAAGGTACAATGGCTTTAGACATTCGAAATACTCCATGTAAATTGACATCAACCGTTTTAAGCCATGCATCTTCATCATAGGTATGAATACCGTTGGGAACACCAAATGTGGCACCTGCGTTGTTGCACAAGATATCTATAGTATCAAATTGCTCCCTGATGACATATATCATTTTTGTGATCTCTTCACTATCAGTCACATCAACATGAACCGCAAGAGTCTTTACTCCATATTTCTCATGTAATTCCTGGGTGATTAATTGCATCTCAACCATGGAACCTGTTTTCAAATCAGCATTTAGATCTTTCCCCTCTCCATAATCTGCAATAATAATATTGCAGCCTTTTGAAGCAAACTTTTTTGCAATGGCATATCCTATGCCAGTTTTTTTACCAGAACCTGTAATGAGAGCAGTTTTCCGCTTTAAATTCAAATCCATTTACTACCCCTCTCCTATAAATTTATGACACCAACAGACAGTTACAAAGACACTATACAAAACCATCTGGTCATTAAGACAATTGAATCTTCTGCTTTTCAGAGTTTTTATTGGGTCGATATAAAACAACCACATGTCCTATCATGCCGGCGATATACGATTGTGTGGCTGCTGCGATCTTTTGACTTAAAGAGTTTTTACTCTCTTTATCTTTAAAATCATTAAATTTTACTTTGATTAATTCTGCTGCTTCAAGGGCATTGTCTATCTCTTCAATCAAGGCCTCAGTAAGCCCTTTCTGCCCTATAAAAGCTGATGGATTCAAATTATGGGCAAGGCCGCGCAAATATTTTTTTTGTGATCCTTTTAATTCGTTCAAATTATATCCTTATCAATTTTATTTGTAAAAATTTCACTATACCACAAAAAGTAAAAATTAGTAATCAGCCATTTTTAATTTTCATTATATTGACGATGGTATTTTTCATCATTATTATATACTAATTATGATATATTGATTTTTTATAATTTAAATAATTTATAAAGGATGTCGGTTATGAAAGACAACAAAATATCTCTAAATGTAGAAGGCATGAGTTGCGGGCATTGCTCAGGAATGGTTCAAAAGACGCTTGAAGGAATTGAGGGCCTTTCCAATATATCTGTAGATCTTGATGGAAAAAAAGCTTATTTTGAAACTGCAGATGACAACCTTATTGAAAAAGCTGTAAAAGAGGTGACAGAAGCCGGATACAAGGCATCAAAAGAGTCATAAATTTACTTAAGTTTTTAAAGTAAAAGGAAAAAACCAATGGGTAAAACAACCCGGTCAGATAGTAAAATCTCAACTCCAGGTGTCAATTTGATGTCTTCCATGGATGAAGCGACTTTAAGCTGCTCCACACAGCCCTTAGACCCAAAAACGGTCTATGAAAAGCCCGGGTACAAATTGTGTTCCTATGTGGACAGATTTATTAAAACCGATGCAGGGTTTATACCCGTCATCAAATCAAAGCTT
>CAXMTQ010000375.1:0-1969 GCA_964196205.1 uncultured Desulfobacula sp. | reverse complement strand
TTTCACCAAACCTCGTCCAATTTTTTAATCAAGTTTACAATCCGTTTTTTAATATAGCAAATTAATTTTGAGATATTTTTTCAGGTTTGAGCCAAAATATGGTTAGTCTCCAATATATCACAAAGGAATCTTGATTTATTTGTCGATAATTATATATTATTTGCGTACTACAAGGCTCAGATGTTATGAAGGCTTCTGTTTTAAAGACAAAAGGAAAACATAAAGAGCCTCATAATGCAGGGCAAGAAAAATTGTGAATCATATGGTTTTTTTTACACTCAGTAAATACAAAGAGATCCTCAGAATAAGTCTGCCCCTCGTACTGAGTATGGGCGCCACTACCTTTATGGAGTTTACAGATCGGATTTTTTTAGGCCGGTATTCAATGGATGCATTGGCGGCTTCCATGCCGGCAGGAATTACTTCTTTTTTGTTCACTTCTTTTTTCATGGGGACGGCAGGATATGTAAATGTGTTCATTGCCCAGTATATTGGAGCCAATGACAACAAAGGGGTAGGTGCATCCCTGTGGCAGGGGATCTATTTTTCAATTATTGGCGGTATTTTCATGGCACTTTTAGCTTTTACCTCAGTCAAGCTATTTGCGTTTATAGGCCATGCGCCTGAAATTCAAAAGCTTGAAGTGATTTATTTTAATATCCTGTGCTATGGAACAGGGGCCAGCCTCCTGGGAACCACCCTTTCCTGTTTTTATTCAGGAAGGGGATTGACCAGAAACGTTATGCTGATCCATATCATCGGAACCCTTTTTAATATTCCTTTGGATTATGCAATCATAAACGGGGTTTGGGGATTCCCTGAACTTGGCATTCAAGGGGCTGCTATTGCAACCGTGATGTCATGGATACTTATTGCATGTATTTTTAGTATTTTGATTTTTAAAAAAAAGTATAATAAACAGTTTAAGATATGGAATGCCAGACAGTTCAATCCGAGACTATTCATGAGGTTAATGAAATTTGGGATACCGGGAGGGGTTCAGTTTTTTCTTGAAATTCTTGCTTTTACTTTTTTTATCCTCATTGTTGGAAGATTTGGAAAACAGGAACTGGCTGTCACCAACCTGGTAATGTCCATCAATGCCCTTTCCTACATGCCGATGTATGGTTTTTCCATGGGAGTTTCCACCCTGGTGGGGCAGGCCATGGGAGGTGGAAAACCAGATTCGGCAGTCGTTGCCGCCAAGGCCACCGCCCATATTGCGCTGTCTTATGTGTTTGGACTGGTCTTGCTTTTCATATTTTTTCCCATCCCGTTAATCAAGATGTTTTTACCAACTGATCTTGCACCGGCAGATCTGAACAGCATTATAGACATGGGAATCATTCTCTTAAGATTTGTTGCGGCTTATCTTTTTTTTGATTCCATTAATATTATTTATATGGGAGTTCTAAAAGGTGCCGGTGATTCCAGATTTATAATGTGGAGCATGGGCTTTGCCGCCGTTTTCTTTCTATTTATACCGGTATGGGTGGGAGTAACAATCTTTGGGATGGGGCTTTATTTTTCATGGACCTGTATCACCATTTACATATTTATGCTTTGCCTGATGATTTTTACAAGGTTTTATCAAGGGAAATGGAAAACTATCCGGATTCTTGAACAAAACAGTAAAACCTGAAATAAGTATTATAGTGCTGGCCATCCCAAATTACACACTATACATTAAAAAAATGATTGTCTGTCTGATGGATGAAATTTCCACCAACCGCCAGATATCTGGAACTTAAATCAAAAATATTAGAACTGTTAATAATTGTCCACCCTTTAAATCCAGCATTGAGGGAGAAAAATCATAGACATAGTCCGCAGGGTGAAAAGTTAAAGATACCGATACAAGTCGAAACAGTTTTCTGTTGAAAAATTAATTCATGATAATGCAAGTATTGTTGAGTTTTCTTTTGTTTACATCTACAGTTCCCTTTGATACAAAATATTGAGATGCTTG
>CAXMTQ010000374.1:302-1979 GCA_964196205.1 uncultured Desulfobacula sp. | reverse complement strand
CCATAGCCGCCAAAAACCTGAACAGCCTGGACACAGACTTCAAAACCCCGCTGGGCACAATAGGCTTTAGCTACAGGGGTCAAAAGCTCGATCATATCCCCTGCCTGCTCTTGTTGTGCTTTATCTTCTGCATTCTCTTTTTCATCAACACACATGGTGATATAATAAATCATGCTTCTCATTCCATCCACATGGGCCTTCATCCAGGTCAGCATTCTTCTTACATCCGGGTGGCCTATGATGGGGATGGATTCAGCTTCAGGATCCTTGATGCTGGCAAGATCTTTGCCCTGGATGCGCTGCCTGGCATAATCAAGGGCATAAAGATAGGCAAGGGATGCTGTGGTACTGCCCTGAAATGCAACACTGATTCTTGCCTCGTTCATCATATGGAACATGATTTGAAGACCTTTGTTCTCTTCTCCCAGCAGAAAACCGCGGCACTCTCCTTTGGAACCCAGAGCCATGGAGCAGGTTGCAGATCCATGGATTCCCATTTTCTCTTCAACTCCCACACACTGGATATCATTGGGGTCTGCCAGGCTTTTATCTTCATTGACCCAGATCTTTGGAACAATAAATATAGAAATCCCGCGGCTGCCTTTTGGCGCACCCTCAATTCTCGCCAGCACCGGGTGGATGATATTTTCTGTCATATCATGTTCACCATCTGTGATAAAAATTTTATTTCCTGTAATAGAATATGTACCGTCACTGTTTTTTTTGGCAGATGTGGTAAGAGCACCCACGTCAGATCCGGCTTCAGGCTCGGTGAGGAGCATTGTACCGCCCCATTTGGCAGTATAGAGATTTTCAAGAAACATGTTTTTTAACTGTTTAGTTCCAAAAAGTTCAATCATCTTTCCAGTGCCGTGGCCCATATGGATATACCCGCTCAGGGCATAATTGGCTCCTGTAGTATATTCCAGGATGGCAGTACTGATGAGAAAAGGTAATCCCTGGCCGCCCCAGTCGGGATCTTCCATTGTGGAGGTCAGATCTGCCTCTCTAACCACTTTTCTGGCTCTATGAAAGGAATCAGGCACTGTTACTTTGCCGTTTTCAAACCGAACCCCCTGTTTATCACCATCTGCCAGGGTGGGTAAAATCTCTTTAATACCCACTTTCCTTGCTTCGGAAAGAATCATGTCAAAGATTTTTTTTGAAAATCCTTTATATTTTTCATAGTTCAATAATTTTTCAGCATTGAATTGTTCATAAAGGATAAATTCCATATCTTTTTGATCTGCAATAACTTGAGTCATTTTCTCCTTTTATTTTATATCAGTGTCTGACCGAAAACTTGAACAAATTATCATATTTCCGGTCGGCACTATTTAACTATGCCAGCATACCCCCATCACAAATAAGGCTGGCTCCAGTGGTAAATGAGGCAGCATCGGACACAAGATAAAGCACAGCCCCTGCCATCTCTTCGGGTTTTGCATATCTTCCCATGGGAATCTGGGAGACAGCATAATTGCAGATTTCTTCTGAAGAGATTATAGCTGATGCAAATTTGGTATCTGTGAGTCCCGGCAGCAGATTATTAATCCTGATTCCTTTTGGTGCAAGTTCCCTTGCCAGAGTCTGGGTCATATTTACAAGGGCTGCCTTGGTTGCAGAATAAACTCCCTGGAACATTCCCGGTTTTACTGCATTAACCGATGATACATT
>CAXMTQ010000374.1:0-237 GCA_964196205.1 uncultured Desulfobacula sp. | reverse complement strand
AACAATGGCTCCCTTATCCTTCATCAATGGCACAGCATGTTTGATCATAAAAAAAGGACCCTTGATATTGACATCCAGTGTCTTGTCCCAGACTCCTTCATCTGCTGTAATCATTTCACCAAAATGGGGGTTGGTAGCAGCATTGTTCACAAGGATATCAAGGGAACCATATTTTTCCATCACTTTATCATACATGGCTTTGATCTGATCCGGATATCCTGTATGGCAGGCAATTGC
>CAXMTQ010000373.1:0-1986 GCA_964196205.1 uncultured Desulfobacula sp. | reverse complement strand
ATAGGAATAATTATCTTTATCACCCATTTTGTCTTTTATTGTTCTAAGTGAATAATCATGAGTTTGAGAAAGCTTTTCTTTTATTGCTTTCTGTTTTTCAGGTGATACAAGTTTATCAATATCCAGCTCTCCTTTTTCTACAAAAAAACCAAGGTGTCCCTCAATCGTAGACTCCACCAACTCTCTTTTTACTGCAATCTGAGGTATGGTCAGGCCATCATTAAACATATCAAAACTGATTTTTTTTGTGTCTAAACCGGGCTGGCTTTTTTTTCCAGAGACTTTTTTCTCTGGAATATCGGCAGGCTCCGGCAGTATAACTTCGGTGATATTATGTTGTTTGCGATATTCCACCACCATATCCAGAATATCCTCACCATACTTTTCAATGGTTTTTGGCCCCATGCCCGGTAGTTTTTCAAGCTCATCTGCGTTTTGGGGAAGATTAATCACAATCTGGACCAGAACTTTTTGATGCATGATAAAAAAAGCGGGAACATTATCCTGTTTTGCTTTGTCTGTACGCCACTCTTTCAACTCCTGGAACAATTCAGGATGATCAATGTCTGATTCGCTGTATACGGGAGCTTTGGTTTTTTTTATTTTTTTTGATGACAAATCAACTTTTGCTGTTGATACTCCATGCAGATAATCAACAAGCATAAAACCTTTTTTACAAGATTTTACTCCTGCAAGCTTAACTTTGATCTCCTGCTTTAGATTCTCAAGACCGCGGTTTACCCCTTTGCCAAGCTCTTTATTATCTGTCTCCACATATAATTTTTCCACAAGATCACTGAACACCTTGGAAAATTTATCCTGAAACCAGGCAGAAGCCTTAGCGGCTCTCTCCTGGATACGCTTATCTGTTTCAGGCTCTGTCTCTTCTTGGAAAAGACCCTGCAGCTGGCTTTTAAATTTCTCACTTACAATGAAAACATCTTTTTCGGCTGACTCCTGCAAATCCTGGATATCAGACAGGCCTGATATCTGGATAACATTTTTATTGCCCATTAAAAGTCTTACGAAATAATTAAAGCGGTTGTGAAGCAGCTGAAAATCAAAACAATCCAGGAGCAGTTTCTGCTGATAGGATATTTTTGCTTTTTGAAGAAATTTTTCATCCGGGCTATTATTTTCAGCTTTGCTCAAAAAATCAAGTATTGCTCCATCGGTTTCAATACCATGGGATGGGATAGGAGATGCCAATACCATACCCTCAAAGGTTTTACACCGGCTTAAAGCAACGTAAACCTGACCATGGGAAAAGGATCGCTGTGCATCAATAACAGCTTTGTCAAAGGTAAGCCCCTGGCTTTTATGGATGGTGATTGCCCAGGCAGGCTTCAGAGGAAACTGCTTGAACTTTCCAATAATATCCTCTTCAATCTCTTTGCTCTCTTCATTGATTGTATATTTTATATTTTCCCACTCCACAGGTTCAAGCACAATCTCTTCAGGATCATCAGGGCAGACTATGCTGATTTCATCCTGTGAGATATTTTTAATTTTACCTATTTTACCATTATAATAGCGTTGCGGATGTGCAGTATCATTGCGAAGAAACATAACTTGAGCACCTTTTTTGAATTCAAGATGAGCAGAAGTTGGAAATGTATGCTCTGGAAAATCTCCTGAAACCATCGCTTCATAGCACTGTTTTTCACCTGGCAGGGCTTCAAGTCTTTTTTTATTGATGATATCCGCACTCCTGTTGTGGGTGGTCAAAGTGATATAACCCTGATCATCTGTTGGAGTAAAATTTTCAATATAACGCTGGTTTAATTTTTCAATCAAAGATTTATCAATTTTGTTATCCCGCACTTTGTTGAGAATTTTAATAAACTCACTGTCTGTCTGCCTATAAACATGTTTTAATTCAGTAGTAAAGTGCTGTGTTTGAGAAAGAGTATGACTGGAAAAAAAATAGACTGATTCATAATATTCTTGTAACAGCGACCATTCATCCTGCTTTGCCACAGGAGA
>CAXMTQ010000372.1:0-2016 GCA_964196205.1 uncultured Desulfobacula sp. | reverse complement strand
TATTGTATTCTATATTTTCAAGTTTAATATAGGTTTTATGCTTTTTTTTATGATCTTCCATGCTCACAGTCATCTCTGTCCAGATGTTTTGTATTTGATCCATTTTTAACACTTTGTATGTTTTTATGTGGGTTCCTTTTTTGTCGAAAAATTTGACAAATACAGGCACAAGAGAGTTTTTAACAATCTGAGATATGGTAAAGCTGTATTGAGTCTGGATTCCTTTTTTGGGGCGGGTTTCCAAAGTATAGCAATCCAGACTACCCATTTTTTTTGTTCCAGTAATTTTATAGACATAGTCGTCAACACTGTGACGTTCCATATCTTCATATGTGAAATCACTGTTTACAAATCGTGTGGATTTCTGGGAGCTGACTATTCTTCTAGTTCTTCTCAGGGCAGGCAGATAGAGGAATTGTTCGGTTTCCCATCCAGATTTTTCAATGGTCAGAAAACCTGTGCCATCTATGTCGGCAGGTGATTTAAAGCGGATGAGCTGCCTTTCAAGTTCATGTTCCATTAAACGCTTATTTGTAAATTGTCTTACTTTTTTATTTCCGCTTTTACTGATGAGCACCATTTGTGCAAGGGAGGCAGAATTTATCCCCCTATCCCTGTCAAATACTTTTTGGGCAAGCATTTTCCCTGTCATCTCCTGACTATTTGCATAAACTGAAGAGATAAGCAATACAATAATGATACATCCAAGTGATCTAAAATTTATCATCATCCTGTCCTTTTATCTGATATTTCAAGAAAGTTTTATCTTTTTTTATAATAAAATTTAACACTTCGCGGGTCAAGATTTAAAACAGGTTAATTCAAATTCTCCTTATCATCTTTTCTCTCTATTCCAAGAAGTTTTTCAATATTTTCAACAATCCTGCTGCCATTTGATTCACTTAGAGAGAAGAGATAGTCATTCATTGATGAAATTCCAATGATGTTGTCCTGTTTATCGTTTTTATAGAGAGTCAACTCTATTGTGTTTTGATTTTCAAGTTGTATTCTGCACAAAGATTTTTTGTTTTTAAAGCTGTTTTTATCAGGAGTATCAAGATATTTTTCACACTCCATAAATGAGATAGTGGACAAAAGATCTGAAACAACTTCTTTGTCAACTGATGTTCCATCTTCAGAACTCCAGGTGATGTGATTTTCCTTCTCTTCACTCTTCTCCTCTTTTGAAATCAGAGTTTTTGATTTTCCATCTTTTTCAATGGAAAATTGTTTTATGGATTTTTCATTGAACTCAAGAACTTTTTTATCTCTGAAATCATCCAGAGGTTGATTAAAATCACCTCTGAAACTGCCATTGGCATGGTATATGTTTTTATCATTGGCCAGCATTACAAAGGTATGATTAAAACTTGGAGCGTGTTTGCCTATTGTAAATTCAAAAATGGTTTTGCTCTTTTCCAGTAACTTGACGTGAACCTGTTTTTTTTCATCAAGTTCATATCTTTGCAGATCTTTTTTCTGGGATACAAGGGTAGTCAGTTTAAATGTTTTCAAGGTGTCAAACATATTCTTCACAGATGAAGAGTCTGCAGGAAATTCTTTGTCTGTTAATACCCAGTTTTCTCCTTTTTTTATAAATTTTATATTTCCATTGCTGCTGTTTATGATAATCCCTGTTAGTTTTGAAGTATTAATATCTTCAATTTCAGGCAGTTTGTAATTATCCCGGTTTTCTTTATGCAGTAAAAGATAGCTGCCTGCAAAGATGATGACAACAATCAATATCAGGTACTCTTTTTTCATCTATCTGCCCCCCTGTGTGTTAAACCAATTGGCAATTTTCTTTTTTCTTGATGTTCTCTTACCAAGGACACCCAGCCCGAAAAGTATTACAATAATGGGCAGCCCTATGATATTGAATGCTTTTATAATACTTCTGTCAAAGGGCGTTGTTTCAGCAATGGGGTTTAATGTCTGCTGCTTGCTTCGAAGCATTGCAACCTTGTCTTCATTATTTAAGTGATCTATGACATTTAAAATAAAAGTGGAATTGGT
>CAXMTQ010000371.1:0-2027 GCA_964196205.1 uncultured Desulfobacula sp. | reverse complement strand
CTAGTGGCTCTTGATGAAAAAACTCGTGAATATCATAAAGATACAGTCTCCTCTAATGGCATCACTATTTTAAATAGTGATGAAAACAGAAAAGAGAAATCAGATATTCATCATATACCCCTGGAGCTTCTTGCTGAACAGGCAGGAGGAAAGATTGCTTCCAACACAGTTGCAGCAGGCGCTGTTCTTGCTGTTATAGGAGCGGCTTTCAAAGATCTTGAACAGGTGCTGAAAGAACAGTTCGTGAACAGGGGGCAAGCCGTGCTGGAGTTGAACCTGGAAGCCGGGAAAAGCGGATATGAAATCGGTAAAAAAATTAAATTTCCTCTCTCCCTGTATTTTAATCCGGTGAAACATCAAAATAGGGTTATGACCGGGGCAAAAGCCGCAGCCCTGGGTGCACTTGCAGCAGACTGCAGGTTCTTCCCATTTTATCCCATGAGCCCGGGTACTCCCATTATTTCCAATCTTGCAGAATATGCTGACCAACTGCCCATGGTTATTGAGCAGGCTGAAGATGAAATTGCAGCAGTCAATATGGCAATTGGCGCATCCTTTGCCGGGGTTCGTTCCATGACATCTACATCCGGCGGGGGATTTTGTCTCATGATTGAAGGGCTTGGTCTTGCTGGAATGACTGAAACTCCCATTGTTATTATAAATGCTCAGCGCCCGGGACCAGCCACTGGCCTTGCCACAAGGACAGCCCAGGCAGATCTTTTATTTACTATCAATGCATCCCATGATGAATTTCCCAGGTTTGTGTTTGCACCCGGTGGTGTGATTGAGACATTTTTTGCAGTTAAAAAAGCTTTTTTTCTTTCTGAAAAATATCAGGTTCCATCCATTGTTTTAATGGATCAGTTCCTTGTGGATTCAGCAAAGACTGAATCAGATATATTTAAAATCGGCCATGAACATGAAAGTTTTCTGGACAAAGAGACAAAAGTGTATCAGTCTGAGAGCTATCTGCGATACAAAATTACGGATACCGGTATTTCTCCGCGCAGAATTCCCTGTGATTCTGATGCTCTGGTAAGGGCAAGTGGAAATGAACATACCCAGAGAGGACTCTCATTTGAAGATCCTGAAAACCGTAATATAATGGTGGAAAAACGATTTAAAAAACTTGCGTTAATGAAAAAAGAGATGACTCTGCCTGAGGTTTTTCATGATCAGAGTTCATTTTTCCTGACAGCCTGGGGATCATCAAAAGGCAGTGTAATAGAGGCTGGACTTAAATTAAGGGAGCAGGGCATTGATGTTGGATGGATAATTTTTGAAGATATCTGGCCCCTGGATTTTGATAAACTTAAAACCCTGTTGGAAAACAGAAAATTAGTAATGGTGGAAGGCAATTCCACCTGCCAGCTGGGAAGCCTGATTCGTCAGCAGACAGGAGTTGACTATTTTTCATCTATCTTAAAGCATGATGGCAGACCCATATATCCAGAGTATATTATTAAAAAAATCAGACAGACCATGGGGCAATAATATGGCAAAAACAAAATTTGATATAGACAATGAAAATCAGTGGTGCCCTGGATGTGGTAATTTCTCCATTCTTACGTCCATGAAAAATGCCTTTACTGCTCTTGGTCTTGAACCAAAAGACCTTTTGCTTGTATCAGGTATAGGGCAGGCAGGAAAAACTCCTAATTATATTGAATGCAACATGCTGCACGGGCTTCATGGAAGAGCTCTTCCCCTTGCCACAGGTGCAAAAATTGCAAATCATGATCTTAATATCATTGTAAATACCGGGGATGGAGATTGTTATGGTGAAGGGGGAAATCATTTTCTGGCAGCAATACGCCGTAATATTGATATAACAGTGCTTATTCATAACAACCAGGTCTATGCACTGACCAAGGGACAGGCATCGCCAACCTCGGCATTGGGAATGAAAACTAAAAATCAAAATCATGGAACAATTTCTAATGCTTTTAATCCTGTTGCAACTGCCCTTGTAATGGGAGCAGGGTTCATAGCCCAGGGGTTTTCAGGAAACATGGAACAATTGGAGT
>CAXMTQ010000370.1:0-2052 GCA_964196205.1 uncultured Desulfobacula sp. | reverse complement strand
AGCTGCTTGAACATGGCTGTGTCCATTGCCATCATGCCATGCTTTTTCATGAGCATATTCAAGACCAACAGGAGCCAAAATATTAATAGCATGTTTGAGATCCTCAACAACTCCGGGTTCGTATTCAATGGTGGTGACAGAACCAGTGGAACCAATGACAAAGATATTGACCATGCCTGTGGTAATTTTGTCATCTTTTATCACTTTGTTAACTTCATGGGTGATGTTTTTGATATCACAACCACTTTTAAGGTCAATGTGAATACTTTGGGTCACACATTTTAATTCGGACATTTTCAGTATTTCCTATTTGTTTTATATAGTTTTAATTGTTCTTTATTTATCTAATGATTCCTGTTCATATCAGTATAAAGTAAGTTAATTTTGACTCATCTTATCACTATCAAATTTAAATTCTTGGCCATTAGCAATGCTTTTTTGAATTCTTCAGAGGTCACAGGTCTTGAAAGTTCTTTAATATTACAGGCATCTCCCATGGGGCGGTATTGTGACATAAGATTAACATGGGTATTGCAGGATATTTTATCTTTAATAAAATTTAAAATTTGACAGGTATCTCCCAGATATTCTGGCATGACAAGATGCCTGACTATTAGTCCAGAGTATGCAATGCCAGCCTTATCCGTTTTTAAAGATCCTACTTGATCATACATCTCTTTGAGAGCTTTTCTTGCTACCTGTGGATAATCTTGGGCATTGAAGCATTTCTTGGAAATTTCAGGTTCCCAAAATTTAAAATCCGGCATGTAGATATCAATAATATCTTTTAAAATCTGCAGGGTCTCAATGCTTTCATAGCCAGAACAATTATATACCAAAGGGATATTTAATCCATAACTGATTGCTGTATCCAGTGCTTTTAAAATCTGTGGAACCACATGGGTAGGAGTAACAAGATTAATATTGTGGCATCCGGTTTTTTGCAGATAAAGCATGATAGAAGCGATCTGCCCATCATCAGCTTCCTGCCCCATACCTGCAATACTGATTTCATGATTTTGACAAAAAATGCATTTCAAGTTGCAATTGGAGAAAAAAATTGTTCCTGAACCTTTATCTCCAACCAATTGTGGTTCCTCACCAAAATGAGGTGCCCAGCTTGATACAATTGCTTTTTTCCCTGTTGAACAATATCCTTTTTCATCTTTGCTCCGATCTATCTTGCAATGCCTTGGACACAAAGTACAAGAGGTCAAAAGAGCAGAGGTTTGTTGAATCTTTTTCAATAACAAGCCTTTTTCTTGGGCCTTGATATATTTGGGAGAGAAAGTATTCATTATATTTTAAACAAGCTTATATTTTTAAGAATTCCTTTTTTCAACAAACCAATCGATCAGTTCTCTTGCAATTGTAAATTTGCCTGGGACAAGAGGCAGGTTGTCCAGAGAAAACCAAGATGCTTCTTCTATTTCTTTTTTATCAATTACGATTTCACCAGATTGATATTCTGCTGTAAAACCGATCATGAGGCTGTCTGGAAATGGCCAAGCCTGGCTTTTAAAATAATGAATATTTTTTACAGTGATCCCTGTTTCCTCAAATACTTCTCTTTTTACACACTCTTCCAATGTTTCATTCGGCTCAACAAATCCAGCCAGGACACTAAACATTTTTTTATTTGGAAAATTAACTCCTCTTGCCAGTAAAATTTGGTTTTCTTTCACCACTGCAATAATTGTAGCGGGAGAAATGCGTGGATAACTCATTAGGTTGCAATTAGAACAAATTCTAACATGCTCATCATTTTTTCGTTCAGTCTTCTGACCACATCTGCCACAATATTTAAAGTTTTGATTCCAGTCATGTATTTGTCTTGCATATCCAGCAACTTTCCAAAATAAAAAATCAACTTTCTCATATAACGCTCTAATATTTAAAGGTTGGAAACCGATCTCTCTATTTAAATTTGGAGCGTGGGAACTATAGCAGTTTCGATCTCCAATCATTCCTAAAAAACATATATCTTCCAATTTCAATTTTAGTGCTTCATCCATTTTTAAAATTGGGATCAAAACCTTTTGCTTCTCTCTT
>CAXMTQ010000369.1:0-2062 GCA_964196205.1 uncultured Desulfobacula sp. | reverse complement strand
GATTTTTCTTTGCCGCCTCCAGGGCTCTAAAATAAATATCTTCTTTTTTTCGCTTTGTAAATCCGAGTTCTGTGAATCTTGAGACCATGTTCCGGCAATCTTTTGACCGGCTTTTAGTTTGCGGCAACCATAAATAAGCAATTAATAAAGGCTCTTCTTTTACCGGAGTTTGTCGAATTTCTTCATAAATAAACCGGGTAACCGCTCTTTTATTCTGGTTCAAAATATGATGAACTTTTAAGCAGGAATGTACTTCAACAAGTTTGATAAGTGCCCGCACCTTTATAACAGGTGTCAATAGTTCTTTTAATTCACAATCAGGGAAATCCCACAAAAAAACCGGGGGAGAGCTAATATCAGTACTATTAATAATATTTTTCATATTGAACATACACCTTTGAGGATTTTAAAAAGGATATAATATAAATTTTAAGTTAAGGTAGAAATATGCATTTTGTCAAGGAAAGAATGAAGCCAGTTTACTGCCCTTGATATCAGTCAGAACTTTGAAAATTATTTTGCAAACCTTAATGATTTGAAAAAAAATATGCCTTCAGTATTACTATTTTTACAGGTATGGAGACTGAAAATGAAAACAAAATTTTTATACTTCCCTTGACGAAAAGCAAGTTCTTATCTATAGAATAACCATGGACATTTTTTTAAAAGAAAAGCACAGAATAGTTAGAAATTCAGTAAAATCCTTTGCACAAAAAGAGATACTGCCCATTGCAAAAGAGATAGATCAGGAACAGCGCTTCCCCTGGGAAGTTGTTGAAAAAATGGGAAAGGCAGGGTATCTGGGAATTCAGGCGCCAAAGGAGCTGGGCGGGGCTGCCATGGATACTGTAAGTTATATAATCGTGATTGAAGAGATTTCAAAAGCTGCGGCATCTTTGGGCTTATGTGCCTCAGTGCATAACAGCGTAGCGCTCTATCCCATTTTAAAATTTGGAACCAGAGAGCAGAAAGAAAAATTTATACCCGATCTTGCAGCAGGCAAAAAAATAGGGGCATTCTGCCTGACTGAACCCAATGCCGGTTCTGATGCCTCAGCCATTGAAGCCACAGCAATAAAACAGGGTTCTGATTATATAGTTACTGCAAATAAGGTATTTGTTACCAATGGCGGAGTGGCTGAAACATTTTTAATGTTTGTTAAAACAGATCCCAAAAAAGGACCTGCAGGAATCAGTGTTATAATTGCCGAGAAAGGAATCCCGGGGTTTGTTGTGGGAGAAAATGAAAATCTTTCCGGAATGCGGGCAAATCCAGTCTGCTCTATCAGATTAAGTGAAGCTGTCATTCCAGAAGAAAATATTCTGGGAAAAGAGGGCATGGGTTTAAAAATTGGACTCACAGCTCTTGATACAGGAAGAATTGGAATTGCGGCACAGGCTGTAGGAATTGCCCAGGCATCACTTGAAGAGAGTATAAAATATGCCAGACAGCGAATTCAGTTTAAAGTACCCATTGCAAAACATCAGTCAATACAGGAAAAAATTGCTGATATGGCATGCCAGGTGGAGTCAGCAAGATTAATGGTTTACAGGGCGGCTTTATTAAAGGATATGGGCAAACCTTTTTCCAAAGAGGCAGCCATGGCAAAACTTATGGCAAGTGAAACATCCAGCAGGGTTGCTGATATGGCAGTTCAGATACATGGTGGATATGGTTATTCAAAATCCTATCCCGTGGAAAGATATTACAGGGATGCACGAATCACCAGAATCTATGAAGGTACAAGTGAAATTCACAGAATGGTCATAGCCCGAAGTGTTTTGTCTGGAGCATAGAAATAGAAAAACCATACTAACACAATAGACGTATAACAACAGGGAAAAAGCATGGGACTTAATATAATAACCTGTATAAAATCAGTAATAAATCAAGCAGTTGGAGGTAAATATATCAGAGCAGCTGAGAACAGCTCCCTTAATCCTTTTGATATTCCAGCCGTTCAGATGGCTCTCTCTTTAAAGGAAAAATATGGAGGGTCTGTAACCATTCTCACCATGGGACCTGAATCAGCAAAATATGCAATATATGATGCCATGTCCAT
>CAXMTQ010000368.1:0-2066 GCA_964196205.1 uncultured Desulfobacula sp. | reverse complement strand
TGCCAGTGCCCGTCCAAATTGGGTTAATCTGATTTTATCTACCTTACCGCCAGCCTTGGAAGTATACCAATAATGACTTCCCCTGTCTGAATAAAATATAGAAAATAATCCATGCGCTTCTATTACTTCACGAACTCCTTGAAAACTACTTGCTGTACCTTCTTCTTGAACAAAAAACATTGAATAATGTTCATTGGTTGCATCATCCATGGTTACAATCAAATCCCACATTTTGCCTGGGACCCACTCGTGAGTGGAGCCATCTTGATGAATCATCATGCCTGGATAGGGTGAGCGTTCTCTTTTTATTCGATGCTGCCCTTTTTTACTCCCTTTTCGAACCAGCCCCTTATTTTGCAAAGTGTTTTTAACCCAGGTATAACTTCTTTGTCCATCATGTTTATCTTCATACCACCGATAAAAATGTTTTACATTAAAATCTGAATATTTTTCCTGGTACAATTTACAAACATCAAATACTTCATCAACTGGAGCTCTCCTGTGAGATGCTTTCATAATCCTCTTATCATAAAGTCCTTCTAAGCCATCTTCATCATATTTATAAATATAGCGCCTGAAGGTTCTTGCTGAAACACCAAGAATCTCAGCAGCCTGCTCCTGTGTCATTGTCTTAGTTTTCCATCCTGTATAAACCCGTTTAAATTTCATTATCCGTATCTCCTGTAGTGTGTGTGCCCAAGTCATGAAAGCCTCCTTTTTGGCTATCATAATAACCGGACAGTTTATTTGCTACAAAAGCGGACAATTTATTTGTTCCCAACATTAGAGGCACTACTCAATTGACAATCAATATTCTACACTATATCGTATTGATGATAAAAATTATGAAATGGTTAGCTATAAATCATGGCAGATGAAAAAATTTTAAAAAACAGATCTTCTGGTTTACCTGTATTAATCGTAACAGGTGCCTCTGGTTTCATTGGCAGATATCTGCTGCCATCTTTTTATAATGATTTTTATATTTATGCTCTGGCAAGAAGCTCGCAAAAATATGCAGGCATTGAAATGCATAAAAATATTAACTGGGTCCGTGTGGATATTGGTGAAAAGGAATCTGTAGAAAAAGTTTTTACAGATATTGCCCAAAATGGAGGTGCCGATTATGTGATCCATCTTGCCGGATATTATGATTTTGACGGCAAAGACAGCAAAGAGTATGAACGTACTAATATCAACGGTACCAGTTATATTTTAGAATCCTCAAAATTGTTAAAATTAAAACGCTTTATATTTGCCAGCTCTTTGACTGTGACTGAGTTTAAAGAGCCAGGGTTAATTATCAATGAAAAAAGCCCTTGTGATGCCAGTTTTAATTATGCAGTCAGCAAAAAAAAGGGGGAGGAGCTGGTCAAAAAATATTCTCATAAATTCCCTGTTGCAATTGTAAGATTAGCCGCCATTTACAGTGACTGGTGCGAATATGGACCTTTGTATTATTTCCTTAAAACCTGGCTTGAAAAAAACTGGAGATCAAATATCCTTGCCGGCAAAGGGGAAGCAGCTGTCCCATACCTGCATGTAAAAAATCTAAATACTCTTTTTTATAAAATAATCTTGCTCACAAAGGAGCTGCCCAAATGTGATATTTACATTGCAAGCCCTGATGGATGTATATCACAAAAAACATTATATGATATTGCAGTAAGATATAATTTAGGCCGTCAAAAAAAACCTCTGTTTTTTCCTAAATGGTTTGCTTATCTTGGTGTTTTATTCCTTGACCGGGTAGGCAGTATTATTGGCAGACGTCCCTTTGAAAGACCTTGGATGATACAATATGTGGATTTAAAATTAAATGTAGATGCATCTTATACACATAAGAAACTGAACTGGGCTTTAAGACCGCGTTTTGATATACGGCGCAGACTTCTTTTTTTAATTGAACATATGAAAAGCGAACCCTATGAGTGGCACCGGAAAAATCTGGAATCCATTGACAGACGAAAAAAAATAAATCCAAATTTAAAAATATATGATGCAATGGTTGCAGTTGAGGAGTCTGTGACAGCTCAGATTTTAAAAGTAATGCATTCAAAAGAGTT
>CAXMTQ010000367.1:0-2086 GCA_964196205.1 uncultured Desulfobacula sp. | reverse complement strand
ATGTGCACCCATGCACAGATAAATGTGCAAACATATCCCTTCAGAATGGATTAATTCCTTCCATGAATACATCCCTTACCCTCTAACCTTCTGGAATTAATATATTATAACAATTCTTTATCAACCATTAAACATTCTGGCATGAATATTGGATTAGAAATTGCTAAACATCATGAATTAAGGGAGAACACCATGCCGGGATTAAAGGCCATGTTCATTGATGAGGGGACTAATGGAAATATCAGATGCAGGTTTATCTGTGATTGGTGCAAGGTTGAATCTAATGTGCATTCAAATGCAAGGCTCTTTTTAGAGATTGAGAAAACACACCCTGATGTTGTTGTGATGGATCTGGATCTGTATGCAAAGATTGATGGGATTGAGACTTCAAGAAAGATAAGATCTCAGTTTGATGTTCCGGTGATGTATGTTTGAATTATGATTTTGGAAGGTAGTTATCACAAGTTCAGAACCGATTTCAAAACCTCACAAGATCTGCAAAACTTAATTTTCTCTTCCCAGTCCTTGCGATCATCACTACAGCAAATGGTTCTGCTAACAAACCAGCAAATATCACCGGCCTGAAATTCCCATGCCGGACATTGCGCCTTGATAGTAGGGGGACAATTTTTTATAACCCAGCACGGCTTTCTGTCTTTAGGATTTCCATCCATTCTGGACAGCAGGAAAAACATCTGCCGCTCAACATGTGCCGGGATGTTTCGCCAACCTTGCTCATAGCTGTGAACAGCTTTTATAGATACACCTAAAAGTTGGGCAATTTCTTTCTGTGTTTTGTTTAGCTTCTCACGCCATTTTTTAAATTCTTTACTGTCCATTTTACACTATAACAGCTTATCTATAAAAATTTAAACAATAGCCATTGCTACTACATTGTAATACTTTAATCAAGCAATATGTGTATTATTCCAAAGGGTGAATTTTGAATTGAATGAAATGGGGTAAGGAAGGGATGTCTTGCCATACAAACAGGTTCAACTAACTGAATTTCAAGTACATATATCCTATTTCTTACAAAATTGCAAAAAAAGCAAATCCCCCTCGAAAAGTTTGCCTTTTTAATTTAAAGATTGGCTAATGTTTTTAAAATTATTATCTAAGATTTTCCTTAATTCCAATGATAGACTTTTGATATCGAATGGCTTCTGGATAAATCCATCACAACCACGAGATAATATCTTGCTTGCCTGACCATCAATGCTATACCCACTTGAAAGAAGAACCTTTACGGCAGGATCGATATCTCTCAGTTTTTCATAGGTGTCTCCACCACCCATTTTCGGCATAACCATGTCCAGAATGACCATATCAATCTTTTTCTGGTTTGTTCTGTAAATCTCTATAGCCTCTATTCCACTTTTTACAGCGAGTACTTCATAACCTAACTTCTCTAAAAGATCGCGGCCGACATCTAAAATCATATCCTCATCATCTACAAGAAGAACTGTCTCTGAGCCCTTTAATATTTCTTTTTGGATCATTTTTTCTTTAAAAATCTTTTTTTCAGATGCCGGCAGGAAAATATTAAAGGTCGCCCCTTCGCCCTTTTTGCTGTTTGCATTTATAATCCCGCTATGATTTTTAATAATACCATAAACTGAAGCAAGCCCCAGACCGGTACCTCTGCTGACCTCTTTGGTAGTAAAAAACGGATCGAATATTTTATGTTGAATGGTTTCATCTATTCCAACACCGGTATCTGTAACAGAAATTTTTACATAGCTGCCGGGTTTCACTCCATATGGTTTAACATCATTATCATTTAAAATGACATTTTCTGTTTGAAGATACAGCTCTCCGGTACCGGACATGGCTTGCCAGGCATTGACATACAGGTTCAAAAGCACCTGTTCAATCTGAAGTTGGTCCACTTCCACCGCCCAGATATCTGGATGGCATTTTTTGTGTATGGTAATCTCTTTCTTAGTTCTACCGAACATCTCAGAGCTTTTATTGACAATATCATTTACGTCTGTTGGTTTGATTTCATATTTTCCTCTTCTGGCAAAGCCCAGGAGTTGTTTAGTAAGACTTGACGCATTCTTTATATAATTATCTATTCTAT
>CAXMTQ010000366.1:0-2092 GCA_964196205.1 uncultured Desulfobacula sp. | reverse complement strand
CGAGGATTAAATTTGTTTTCCAACGCCGAAATTGGGAAAATTGGGGTTGTGTAACAGCCTGTCGAATGCTGATATTTTATTTTTTATCGTGCCATGCGGTATTGCAGTCGTGTATAACGTTTTGATGATTTTATGGTATTGATGGCCATGGCAAGGGCTTTTTTGGTGCCTACAAGGACAACAAGTTTTTTACCTCTTGTTATAGCTGTATAAATCAAATTTCTCTGCAAAAGGATATAATGCTGTACTACAACAGGTATGATTACTACAGGATATTCTGAACCTTGAGATTTATGTATGGAGACAGCATAGGCATGGACAATTTCATCAAGACTCGTAAAGTCATACTCCACCTCTCTTGAATAAAAATCAATCATAATTTTCTGATCAATAAAATTAATATCAGTGATCCTGCCGATATCTCCATTATAGGTGTGCTTGTCATAATTATTTTTTATCTGCATTACTTTATCAGACACCTTAAACTCTCTATTCCCTCTTTTTAAACCCTGCATGTTTCTATTCAAAACATTTTGCAGTTCATGATTAAGATTGCCAGCTCCTGCAATACCTTTATGCATTGGGGTCAACACCTGGATATCATTTACAGGGTGATAGTTAAACTCATTGGGTATCCTTTTCTGGACAAGCTCAATAATTGTATTTAATACCTCTTCCGGTGTCTCTTTTTGAATAAAATAGAAATCGCTTTTTCTGCCGTCCTTTGGCATAAATGGAAACATGCCCTGATTGATTCTGTGTGCATTGACAACAATGAGACTTTTTCTTGCCTGCCGAAAAATTGTATCAAGGGTTACTACACTGAAAGCTTTGGATTCAATAATATCGCTTAATACATTTCCAGGTCCTACAGAAGGCAGTTGATTAATATCTCCCACAAGAATAAGTGTGGCTTTTGAAGGAACAGCTTTTAACAGATGATGCATTAAAACGGTATCAATCATGGAAGCTTCGTCAATAATAAGGACATCACATTTTAAAGGGTTTTTACTGTTCTTTTTAAACCCTGCCTGCTTCATGGAATAGTCAAGCATTCTGTGGATGGTCTGGGCATATTCCCAGGTAGTCTCGCTCATTCTCTTGGCAGCTCTTCCTGTGGGAGCAGCAAGCAGGATCTTTGCCCCGGCTTTTTTAAAAACCTTAATAATTGCATTAATTATTGTTGTTTTACCGGTTCCAGGACCTCCTGTAATAATTAAGACCTTCTCTTCAAGAGCTTTTTTAACAGCATGCTCCTGCTGCTCTGCAAGCTTGATTTTGATTTGACCCTTAATCCATTCAACAGCTTTTCCTGAATCAATTTTTCTAACACTTTTAGGAAATTTTTTAATGCGATGAAAATTATTTGTTATTCCTGTTTCACAAACATGAAATTTTTTTAAAAAAACAAGTTTCCTGTTTTCTTTAATTCCTTGAATATCTTCATTTATATCTTCAATAACAATACGGCTGGATAGAAAAGAGTCTGCAACTGCCTTTAGAACAAGATTTAAATTGACTTCCAGCATCTCCCTGACTTTTGTACAAAGCTCACTGTAAGGATAACAGACATGCCCATCATCGGAAAATTTATGCAATACATACTCAAGACCTGCTTCAATGCGCTGGGGTGCCTCTTTTTTCATTCCAAGTTTCTGAGCAATACTGTCTGCTGTAAGAAATCCAATACCAAAAATATCTCTGGCAAGCCTGTAAGGATTTTCTTTAACAATATTGATTGCGTCCTGTCCATAAGTTTTAAAAATTTTGGCAGCATAGGCAGGACTTACTCCATGGGATTGCAGAAAAAGCATAACCGACCTGACCTCTTTTTGCTCTTCCCAGGCAGTAGAGATCATTTTAATTCTTTTTTCCCCAATACCTTCAACTTTGCTGAGCTTATCAATATCTTTTTCAATAATATCCAAGGATTTTAAACCAAATTTTTTAACAATCCGTTTAGCCATGACTGGACCAATACCCTTAACAAGTCCTGATCCAAGGTATTTTTGGATACCGGCCTGGGTGGCCGGAACAAGGGTTTTATATTGATGGATTTGAAACTGATTTCCAAATTTGGGATGAATAATCC
>CAXMTQ010000365.1:0-2106 GCA_964196205.1 uncultured Desulfobacula sp. | reverse complement strand
AACAGTTTTGATGAAAGTGCTTATTTGGCGGATAAGCTTGCAGCACTCCGGGCAGAAGGTAGTGATTGGGATTACAAAACGATTGGTGATTTAAGGAATCTATTTAATTCATTAGGCATGACTGCACTGGATCACTATCTTACCTATGGCCAGTTTGAAGGGTTGAGTGTAACTCCTGTACCAGCTAATGAGCGTGTTGAAGAATAGAGGATAATTGAGAGGCTTAAAAAGGCAGGGTCATTAATTTGGTTCTGCTTTTTTTAATTTGGATGACTCAATAAACCTGGTTGAATTTTATCACCAGTTTGTGAAAGTGCGCAGCTCTATTATTTCTTAAATTGTTTACAGACCTTTTTTATATTGATAAGTGTTGAGACACATATCTTTTAACAAAGGACCAGATTTAACCTTTCCAAAAAATATAAGAATACGTTTCCGGTGTGTTGCCAACAAATCTAAATATAAAATTTTTATAGATGAGGTTATTGTTTCTGCCCGTTAATGCAATAATATGAATAGAAATAACAGCCAAAAAAATAAAAACAGTGGCGTATAGCTTGAACTAAATTATTATTCTTTATTTTAGACATTCTTATAGAGTTCTAATTTATACGGCACGGGATAAAGACCCAAAGAAGGTTTGTACACTATATTCCTGAAAGCCCTGTTCATTATAAACTTTATCATTAAACTTGATTTACCGGGATGTCTGATTTTATGCTGGCCTAATTCATCTGCAAGTTGTTTAAATTTTTCCTGTTGTTCTGGAATTATTTGAGTTTTTACATGGTTATATAATTTTATATCCAGCTCATTGTTTTTAATGATTATTTCTTCATATTTGTTATAATCAAACATGACATTCACATTTACATTTACTCTTATTTTAGCAATCTTTTCATACATGCCATGTAAAAAACCCTCATAACGTTTGCCCGCCTTGTTTCGAACATCATATCGTATGGTTAACAGGTTGGGATAAAATAACAGTCTCAACTGATTGATAAATTCATCATAAAATTCCATTATTCCTATCAACACAATATTTTTGTGTATAATGTCAATGGCTTTATTTAAATTTGGTTCCCCTGCAATGGAGCGTGTCATGAAATTTTTGCGTGCATCCACCTTTAACCACCCTTCAATATTTTTAACAGATGAAAAGCATGGTCCAAAATGCTTAAAGTCCGAAAGATATCTGGAAACCGGATCCCTCAGTATTGTATAAAATCCGGTTCTTTTGTCTTGTTTGATACCTTTGTTATGATAAAGCCGTATTGAATGCCCTACAAAACTCACAGTTGATGGGCAAAGTTTGAAAACTCTGTCAAAATCAGATTTACTCACCAACTGGTTTCCATGCTCTTTTGCAATAAGATCACAATGATATATGCCAAAGCTGCTTCGCAGCATATGAATCAGTGTAGAACCTCCGCACTTTTCTATATGGATAAAAGCAAGTTGTTTAAATTTCATATAGAACCCTGTAAACTTTTTTCATATATTTAAAACCCGTTGTTTTTCATTTAAATGAGCCTTGAATGCAGTGGCCATATAAAAAAATGAAAAAATCAAACCCCCGAAAACAACACCTTGCACACCCCAATAGAATGCGCCTGTAAAGTGCAGAATAATAGCAACAACTGCACTGGAAGCCTTGATGGGAATAATTTTACGGCTTGAAAGCCCTCCATATATAGAGTATAGCAATTGCTGACCAATACCGTAGAGACCGCCGGATAATGCCATCCATGGCAACAGGGCTGCAGCAGCTCTATATTCATCTGCAAATAGAAGCGTGCTGATCCATTCCTTTAAAGGCATAAGCAAAACAAAACATATCAAGACACATGCAAAATAAAAAATCGCTACATACTCATTCATTTTCAACACTTTCATATGTGCTAAAGAATCAGAACCATCTTTTATTTTTGAAAAAAATATTGTACCTAAAAAATTACCCAGCATTAGGCTTACATAAATCCAAAAAGAATACATTGTTTGATATATGGCAAAAACATAGATGAAGCATACAAATGATCCACAGGTTTTTCAAAAAATCCCTGAATTTGATCAGCATGTAAATCCATTGTCATAATTCTGGTA
>CAXMTQ010000364.1:0-2125 GCA_964196205.1 uncultured Desulfobacula sp. | reverse complement strand
ATTTTCCCCACAGCTCTATGAACGTATCATGACCCGTCAGTTTAAAGATGAATTATAGCCGCAGAAGATTTCCCCTGCCTCTCCATAACACCCAGTTGATTGCTATTTCAGATTAAAACAGATATGGGTCTCTATTTGTACTGTTTAAAATCTGATAATTTTGATATGTTGCAAGGTAGATATGGGATGAGACCTTTGCAGGATACTCAATACTTGTTATATTTTACGAGGAAATAATTTAAAAATGAAAGTTGGAATTATCGGTCTGCCCCAGACAGGCAAAAAAACACTGTTTCAGATTTTAACAGGTCATGAGATCACAGAATCTTCAAAAGCATTTAAACCTGTAACAGGCAGTGCAGATATTCTTGATTCAAGATTTAATAAACTGGTTGAGATGTATGAACCCAAAAAAATGTAAGGGCAAGAATAGAACTTGTGCTGCTTCCCAAAATGGAAGCTGAGACCATAGCCAAAGGTGAAATTTTTAAGGATATTGCTGACATGGATGCAATCTGTCACATTGTCCGCTCTTTTGAAGATGATGCCATCTACCATGCCCGGGGTTCTGTGGATGCATTGCGGGATTTTGAAATGGTTAATGCTGAACTTGTCATGCACGATCAGATGTTTGTGGAAAAACGCATTGAACGTCTTGAAGCAATGGTCAAAAAAATCAAGGATGAAGATCAGCAAAAAGAGCTTGTGTTGATGAACAGGTTAAAAGATCACCTTGAAGAAGAAAAACCGCTTCGCCTGATTGAACTGACAGATGATGAAGAGAAGATGATCAGAAGTTATCCTTTTATCACAAGAAAAAAACTGGTCATTGCTGTAAATGTTTCTGAAGAGGACCTTGAAAATAAAACCCTTCTTTCTTCATTCAAAGAGAGTTGTGAAACCAATGATATAGAAGTCATGCTTGTCTCTGCAAAGGTTGAGTCCGAGATTGCAATGCTGGATACCCAGGAAGAAAAAGATGAATTTCTTGAAGATCTTGGAATTAAGGCAACTGCCCTTGAAAGCCTCACAAAGCTTTGCCTGAAATCTTTAAATCTGAACTCTTTTTTTACGGTTGGAAAAGATGAAGTAAGACAGTGGTTAGTAAAAAAAGAGGCAAAAGCCCCCACTGCAGCAGGGGTAATCCATTCTGATCTTGAAAGAGGTTTTATCCGCGCTGAAGTATTCAAATATCATGAATTGATTGCATCAGGTAGTGAAGCAGAACTTAAAAAAAATGGTCAGATTTATGTCCAGGGCAAAGAATATATTGTTGAAGATGGAGATATCTTAAACATAAGGTTTTCTGTGTGACTTTTTGAGACTTTTGAATAATGTTCAATTTTGTTTTAGTGCAAGGAAGATGAAAATTATAACCGGAGGAATACATTACTGTTTTGAGGATTATCATTTTCATATTCCGTGGCAATTGGGCAAAAGGGGACGTTATTCAAAGGTCTCTTTTTACCAGTCACCAACAGGTCTTACAACAGGTCTAACACCCAGTTTTTTTTTCAATAAATCAGAATCATTTTGAGCTTCATTTTTATCAGTATAATTTCCAGACCTTACTAAGTACCATGTTTTATCTTTTGAATCTTTTATAATGAGGACCCTTGAATCAAAACCCATATCGATCAATTTTGTCTTCATTTTCCGGGCATTGGTTATATTTAAAAATGCTCCTGTCTGAATTGCATATTCAGAATTCTGTGGATCTGTTGCTTTAGATAGCTTGGTTGTTTGTTCCTTCTTTTTCGATGGTTCTGCTTTTTGTTGAATATTTTGATTCAGCTCAGCGAGTTTGTCTTTTGCATAGGCATTTTTGGAATCATATTTTATGGCTTCCTCATAGGTTGCAATGGCCTGGATAGTGTCTCCTTTTTTCACAAGAAGATCTGCCTTGTAACAGATTGCCCAGTAAAAACCGGGTTTCAGATTCAGTGTTTTCTCAAGATCCTCAAGGGCCTCATCATTTTTGCCAAGCTCAGCAAGGCACAAAGCCCTGTTAAAATATGCCACATAATTTTCCGGTGCCATTTCAAGTTCAATATCATAGTTTTTAATAGCTTTTTTATACTCTTTTTTATAATACCATGCCACGCCAAGGTTACTGTACAGACCT
>CAXMTQ010000363.1:0-2127 GCA_964196205.1 uncultured Desulfobacula sp. | reverse complement strand
CGCTGACAACCACTTCTCCCAATTCGGCGTGCAAGTCAGATTTATCAAACTGATTGTCCTTGATGAGATTGTGAAGTTCACCCCGATGCTCATTTTGTGCCCATGAATCAACAATGACTTTATCCGCCTCCGTAACCAACCGTGGGTCCAGCTCAGGATAAGATCCTATAGAACCGATAAAAGTTCCGGGTGAAACATCCTCCTTCATTACCAGAGGTTTGTTTGCAGAGGTTGCAGTGACTATGATATCTGCACCCCTGACAGCCTTTTTGATATCATTAACTACACGTATATTTAATCCCAGCTCTTCTGACATCTCCCTGGCAAACTTCTGGGCATTGTCCTGGGACAAATCATTTACACGAACATCTTCAAGGGAGAAAGCACAGGACACAGCCCTGAGATTCATCCTGCCTTGAGCTCCGGCTCCTATAATCGTCATGGTACTGGAATTTTTTTTAGCCAGATACTTGGCAGCAACACCGGTTTGTGCTCCAGTGCGCAAATCGGTAATATAGCCGCCATCCATGACAGATAGCAAAAAACCGCTGTCAGGAGCTAAAAGTAAAATGGTGCCCATTATATAAGGCAGCCCAATATTGAGGTTCCCTTGCCAACCACCTGCCCATTTCAAACTCGCTTTATCAATAGTGCTGACATAAGCTGGCATGGCATTAATATATCCATCATAGGGAGGCCAAGAAGTGCCTTCACCAAGGTTTAGATTGAGTTTGGGTGGTATCTTTACCTGACCATTACCATAGGCAGCATACATATCTTCACATATTTCCAGGCACTGCTTCATGTCCAGGCATTGTGCAATCTCTTTCTTGGATATCAGTAGAGTTTTTTCCATTTTGCTCTCTATATATTAAGCTAATGTATTGAGTTAATGTTTTGAACCCCGGATCATCAGAAAAGATGGTTGGATCTCTTTTCTGATTCATTTTTGATCCGGGGGTAACTATCAATTAAAAATTAATTTCTACTCAATTTTTCCATCCCCACCGAGTTCGATGGGCCAGATAAGTTTGGAATCTTCAAACTTCTGTCTTACTTTAGTTTGCTGAAGAATAATGTTAGGAGCTGATACACTATGCCATTTCACTCCAGATGGTTCCTTAAAATCCACAATTCCATTCCAATCTTTATATGGCCATTGGACAAGTGCTTTGGCAATTTTTTGTGGATCATCTGATTGTGCCATGTTTATTGCCTGGGCTATAACAATGATTTCACCAAATACATTTAAGGAGAAAAATGTTGGAACTTCATTGTGAAGCTTTATATATCTTGGACTCATCCATTCACCCAGATCTGTCATATTCATACCGGGTTTATAATATGAGTTGTATAAGATTCCTTTGCCTTTATCGCCAACAGCATTCCAGAATTCCTTCCTGGCTGGCCATGCAAAAGAGGCAATCATAGGCACTTTTGGGAACAACCCAATGTCATAGGCTTGTTTTGTCAATAAATAGGCAGAAGGGGGTACTCCAATGTTTACTAAAAAATCAGGTTTCCAAGCTTTTATTTCAAGCAATAGAGGAGTCAAGTCAGTTATGGTACGCGGGAAAATGATCGATTTTACTTCCATACCGGCTTCTTTAGCATATTTTGTAATCCATGTTGTAAAACCTGTTCCGTAATCTGTGTCTTCTGCAGCAATGGCAATACGCTTGCCACCCATGTTTTTGATAAAATCTATCCAGAATTTAGATCTGTCAGGTGTAAGGGACATAATGCTGAAGATAAAAGGATTTTCTGATTCAGTAATTTTAGGGGATGATGCACCTGAAGAAAATAGAGGAACTTTTAAATCTCTTGCCACTTTATTCCGAACTGTGATACTGACCTACCACACCAACAACCCCATCTTTCTGTACAAGTTTGCGATAACCTGCAATGCCATCCGCAGGTGTCCCAGCATCATCTTCCACAATCAGTTTCACTGGTCGACCACCCAGAACACCGCCCATTTCTTCGTTTATATATTTGATGGCAAGTTCTGCACCCCATTTCATACGTTGTCCTGAAGCTGCATCTCCAGGAGGTGAGAATGGAGAAAGAAGTCCAATTTTTACAGGTTTTTCACCTGCAGTTGCTGTAGACGGTGGCATACACCAG
>CAXMTQ010000362.1:0-2138 GCA_964196205.1 uncultured Desulfobacula sp. | reverse complement strand
GTCAATTGGGGATAATGTTTATTGATAATTTTATTCAAAGAAGTTGTTTTCTTATCCATCTGAATTCCCTGTATTTCAAAAAGTTTGTATTTTATTAATTTGTTGCATTTCTACCTGAAATTGTCAAATTTTGTTACTTTGACACTGATAGTTGTAAAAAAATATTTAATATATTTGATAGAGAATTTATGAATTCATCATAACGTATTTAAATAAAAGAAAATATTTAATTGGAATTAATGTTTTAAAAATAATGTAACAAAACACATCAAATTTATTTATTCTCAATAAATTTTAAAAAAATTGAAATGTTTTGTTATATTCAACTTGACAAGTTGTCCAAATGGTGCCAATTATTCGTGACGAGACTATGATCATGGTATGTGATCATATCCGATGACTGCAAATTGTCTGTATATGATTTTGATACACGATAATTATAAATAAAAACAGTGTGAAGGAGATCATCATGAATTTAATGGGTTTACAGGGAGGGCACTATCGTCCCCTGTCACAGGAACAAATAAGAATTATACATGGAGCATCCCTTAAGATTCTTGAAAAAACAGGGATGACGTATGAACAGGGTCTGGAAGATACAGTTCAAATGCTTGAAGACAATGGTGCTGCCATTGACAGGGATAAAAAAAATATCACTTTTCCAAAGGATATGATTATTGAACAGGTGGCAAAAGCACCTGAAAAAGTCGTCCTTTATGGCCAGGACCCAAAGAACGATCTTCATCTGACCGAAAATCGAGTCCATTTCGGGACCGGGGGTGCTGCTATCAAGATTCTGGACCCCAAAACAGGTAGAGTCAGACCAACAACCCTTAAAGATCTCTATGATGTATCACGGCTTGTGGATCAGTTGGATAATATCCATTTTCTGGTAAAGCCATGTGTCACTATGGACATTGATATAGAAGATTACAATATAAATTGGTTTTATGCCTGCCTTTCAGCATCTTCAAAACATGTCATGTCCGGGGTTAATGATGAAAAAGGACTGCACGATGTTATTGAAATGGCATCCATGATTGCAGGAGGTCTTGAAAAACTTCAGGAAAGACCCTTTATTTCAACGATTGCGTGCTTTGCCATCAGCCCATTAAAACTGTGTACTCAGTCCACACTTATTATGCAGGAAGCTAACCGCTGTGGTATTCCCGTTGCACTTTCAAGTGCACCCATGGCGGGCTCTACTTCTCCCTTAACCATGGCAGGTACCCTGGCCCAGCTCCACGCAGAACAGCTAGCCGGTATAAGTATCTGCCAGTTGACCAATCCGGGCGCACCCTTGCTTTACGGCGGCATCCCGGGCATGGCAAATCTTAAAACCATGGGTTATTCAGGGGGTGCTGTGGAATGTGGTATGATGAATGCAGCCATCCATCAATTGGCAGATCATATAAAGGTACCCAATTATAATTCAGCCGGGCTTTCCGATTCCAAACTTCCCGATGCCCAGGCCGGATATGAAAAAGCAATGACAGCATTGCTTGCAGCTATGGGCGGGTCAAATTATATTCACCACAGTGCAGGTATGCTTGAATCCATGCTGACAATTGCCCATGAGCAATTTGTTATTGATGATGAAATTATAGGAAACTGCTGTAAAGTTTTAAAGGGTATTGAGTGCGATGCTGAACATCTTGCCCTTGAAGTTATTGATTCAGTTGGACCAGGAGGCAATTTCATGGTCTCTCCCCACACCATGGCACATATGAGAACAGAATATTATAACGGCAATGGAGTTACAGACAGGAAAAGCCGTGATAAGTGGGAAAAAGAAGGCAGTCTTGATGCAAGGCAGAGAGCAGCGGGTATAGCAAAAAAACTGCTTGATAATGCAGCGCCGTCTTATATACCTGATGGTATTGATAAAAAAATAAGAAAAAAATTTAGAATACTATTGTAGTGTTCAAATAAAACTGGTAGTTCATTTTAATTGAGCAAACACTATTTTTTAAAAAAAGGAAAAAACCATGACAGATTTTAATAAAATACAAGAAACCCTTGTTAAGCTTGATGTAGAAGGTACGATCCAATTAGTGAATGATGCATTAAAAGAGGGCACGTCTGCCTCGGACATCCTCAATAAGGGATTGATTGCCGGTATGGATATTGTTGGTGAG
>CAXMTQ010000361.1:0-2138 GCA_964196205.1 uncultured Desulfobacula sp. | reverse complement strand
AATTTGCCCAATTACGGCGTTGGTAAAAAATTTTAATCCTCGAAATACTACTTGTATGTCTGTGGTTAAAATTTTTTACCGCCTTGTACTTGAACAAATTATCAGGTTTTCGCTCAGACACTATTTAACACTGTTCAAATGCCTCTTTTTATAAAAAACTTTATTTAAATTTTATTTGCTCTCTATCTCTTTCTTTGGCTTGTGCTGCACCATTTCAATTCCCCGTGATACCTTTTCAGGTTCAACCATAAACTGAAAACTTGAAAAATATATATCTGCAAGGGTTAAAAACCCGGTAGCAATCAATGGCCCATAAATAATGCCAAGAAGGCCGTAGGTTTTAAGTCCTCCGATTATTGCAAAAAATACAATCAAAGGGTGCATACTAACCCTGTCTCCAACTACTTTCGGCTTAAAAACATATTCAATCCCCCAGGAGAGTACAGCATAAAAAACAAGGATAAAAACTCCAGCAGAAATCCTTGCTTTAAGCATTAGAATTGCTGCAGTTGGAATTAATACAATCCCGATCCCGAGTATGGGTAAAAAAGCCAGGAATCCCATGATAACACCCCATAAAAATGGAGAATTAAACCCCAAAAAAAGAAAAACCACACCGCCTGCAACACCCTGAATCAATCCCCCAAGACCATTTCCAATGAGAACCGCACCTGCCATTTCTTTAAATTTTTCAAAAAGCTTTTCATCGTGTTCATCCGACAGAGGAGATAAATCATACATATACTTAATAAGTATATCCCCATCTATGAGCATATAAAAAACCACAATAAGCATTAAACAAAAATACAACACAAGATTAAACACATTGGATGTGACAAACCTGGCCTGTTCAAACAAAGAGAATCCCACAAACTTTCCAAGTTCAGAAATAGGCCTGATCAGTTCATCCCAGGTCACTGTTTTTTCAATCCCAACTCGTATTAAAAGATCATTGAATCGTTCAAGGGCTTTTGTACTTTCAAGCAGATCTTTTAATTGATTGGAAAGAACCGCATCCCTTGCCATGACATAGAGGTTAAACGCCTCTTTGGACAGTACTCCAACAAAAAAAACAACAGGGATCAAAACAACAACAAAAATTATCACACAGGTTAATACAGAGGCAAGTTTGGGTGTCAATCTTTTTAAAAAAAAATTGAAAACCGGGCTGAAGATCCCGGTGGAAACAACTCCAAGAATAATAATGGCAAAAAAAGGAGCAATCAGGTTTCCTGCAAGCCCGATGGCGATGCAGAATAGAACAAGGAAAAAAACAAACACTGCTCTCTGGGAGATATTTTGCTCCAACATTTCACCAATCTTTGTTATCTTGCTTTAATTTCTTACGATTCCAAGGGCCGCCATAATAAGAAGTATCTCATATATAGCGACAGGAATATAACTTCCAAAAAAATGATAAATTATACCACCGCCTATAATAGCTGGGACGCCGGTAAAGACTAATATGCCGATTTTCCGGGGAATATCCATAATTAAAACACCTTTTTGTGCATCTATTTTAAATGTTTAAAAACCTTGAGTTTTCTACCATTTTAATGTCTCCAAGTAAAGAGAAAAATCTTTATCTTTCTATGATCATTGCCATACCCATACCACCGCCGATACACATGGAAATAAGACCGGTGGAGTAGGATTTTCTTTTCATCTGGTTAATGGCAGTAACCATCTGTCTTGCACCTGTGCATCCAATCGGATGACCAATGGAAACACCAGATCCGAGTTCATTGGGTCTTTCCACATCTATGTCCAGCTCTCTCATACAGCCGATTGCCTGGGCAGCAAAGGCCTCGTTTAATTCAATCATATCAATGTCGTCAATGGTCATGCCTGTCTGCTTTAATACTTTTCTAACAGCAGGTACAGGACCCAGACCCATATAGGCTGGATCAAGTCCACCCGAGGAAAAAGCTTTAATTTTTGCAAGTTTTTCAAGGCCAAACTGATCTGCTTTCTCTTCAGTCATCAAAAGAACTGCTGCCGCTGCATCATTGATACCGGAAGCATTGCCTGCTGTAACACTTCCGTCTTTTTTAAATGCAGGTCGCAGTTTTGCCATTTTTTCCATGCTGGTTTCCATGGGGCGTTCATCCTTATCAACAATGGTGTCGCCTCTTCTG
>CAXMTQ010000360.1:0-2172 GCA_964196205.1 uncultured Desulfobacula sp. | reverse complement strand
AAGGGACACAATAAAATATAAAAAAAATTATGCTGCATGGTTGTTTATTTATATAAAATTCATTTGATATAAAACTCTTTTTATGAAAGGAACAGATCTTAGAAAAGAGAATTTTTTGACAATGTTGAACCTGACCATGAAATAAAAAAACGGTTTTATACGCATGAGTTTAAGCAAAACCCAGGCGATTTTATAATATTTTTTCTTTTGCATGACAATATTGAACAAAGCTACGATAAAGGCATCATTGTCAATGTCTTCTTCATGTTTTCTTAAGGTGTTGCGTTTTAACAATACCTCATCCACATAATTTTGAGGGATGTGTCTGTCTTTTATTACCCTGTCAAAGAGTTTGGAACCTGGATAATACATGAGTTTATGATCATACATTTTTATGGGCAGATCCACAACAGGATATTTCATGACAATCTTGATGATTTCATGATAAAAGAGCAGGGCTTCATACTTGTCTTCTTTGGTTTCATAGGGATTGTCTGAAATAACATCTATCATAATGCGGACATTGCTGGATATTATAAATTTCATTTTTTCAAGAAATACTTCCTTATCCAGGGGCCGGTTGAAAATATCCCGGCTGATTCTAATGCTGGCAGACTGCAGGCCTATTTTCAGGTATCGAAGCTGTATCCTGCTCTGTTTGAGAATGCGCAGCTTTTCTCTGGTGATGTGCTTGATATGTGCCTGGAGATAAAAAACAGGCAGATTGATTTTATCCATGTAAAGATCCAGCAGTTCCTGCATTTCCTTTGCCGATCTAAGGAAGAAATCATCGTCATCAATAATGATCCTTTTCAGATGTGGAATATTTTTTTTAGCCCATTCAAGCTCTTTAATCACCCTTGAATAATCAATCTTACGGATATATTTCCCTTTTTTATGGAAAACATTCATGAGTTTGGAGTTAAGGCAGTAGGAACATTTATGGGGGCAGCCTCTTACGGAAAGTACGCTGTAGGTGGTCAAGGATTTGGGGATACTGTCTTTCATGGGTGTTAATGAGGCATTGTCCAGTATATATCCGTCATTTAGATCTATATGGGGGATGGGCATCTGGTTTAGATCAATTACATCCGGAAGGGGATTGATCACGGGCTTTCCTGAATCCAGGGTATAGCCAAGTCCCTTGATCTCTTTAAAGGGTTTTCCCTTTAGAAGTTGCGCCATGAGAAGTTCTCCCTCACCTGCACACACATAGTCAGCAAATTTCAGATAATATTCAGGATCACAGATAACAGGTACACCGCCCCAGATAATTTTTGCCTTGATGTTTTGTTTGAGAAACCTTGTGATCTGGATGGAACGGCTCAACAGATGCGTAGTCAATAAAGTAAGACCGACAAGGTCACACTCTTTGCAATAGTCTGCCAGGGTTTGAAGGCTTTGCTGAGGCAGTAGGTTAAATACATTGTCCTTTCTGCCTTCATAATGGACAGTGGAAACTTTGAATCCTTTGGATTTAAGATAGGAACCAATGTTCCTGACACTGAAATTTTCAATATGAGAATTGTTTATCAGTACTGCGTGTTTCATAAAAAGTCTCCTGTCATCGGTTTAATAGTAGTCACAAAACATCAGCTTTCCAGATTGAAATCCCATAAAAAACAGATTCTATCTAAATCCATTGGTGTACCTGAATAATTATATTATAAGGCTGATAACCTTAAGACAAGAGTAAAATACAAATATTGGGAACCTTTTATATTCCTGCCTTATATATTGATTATGGTGATAATTTTTTTGTAAGGTTTTTTATATTTAAACGACTAATGCAAGAAAAAAATATTGGGGTTAAACAGTAGATAAATTTACCAAATTAAATTTGACATAAAGGAGATATTGTCATACTAATTATAACTCTTGGGGTTTCTGATAATTTTATTGACTGCTTCCATGAGCATAAGAGAAGGTGATTTGGGTGAAAATTGCATTTGTAATGGATGAACTAAGAAGGATTGATCCTGTATGGGAGACCACAAGTCATCTTATGTATGAATGCAATGAACGAGGTCATACAGTATTTTTTCTTCAGCCCCATGATCTCTATATACGTAATAATCAAGTAGTGGCAAGAATGTGCAATATCTCAGTTGAACATACTCTTTCCATGGAAGAATACTGGGAAAAAATTATTGAGTGTCTTGATAAAGAAGG
>CAXMTQ010000359.1:0-2175 GCA_964196205.1 uncultured Desulfobacula sp. | reverse complement strand
TCTTTTTCATATAAAGGCCCTGTTTTGGTTTAGATAAATTTATAAATTTGTATCATCTTTTTTAATGACGGGCAATAGTTTGCAGTTTTAGTTTTGGATTTTTATTTATTAATATTATTGAAATAGCATGAGTTCCGTGCTATCATGATTTCATGATCAATTCATTTTTGAATAAAGGGACAGAGGATGTTTTTAATGGTAAAAACACAAAAGACGCCAGAAAAACCTGTCCTAAAAATCTTTGGAAAATTGCAGTAAGGAAATTAGATCAAATTGACTCCATAATCAAATTAGAAGAATTAAAAATTCCACCAGGGAATCGATTTGAGTCATTATCCGGGGATAGAAAAATGGAACACAGCATCCGAATAAACAATCAATATAGAATTTGTTTTGTTTGGAAAAATGGAGGCGCGGATAAAGTAGAAATAATTGATTATCATTAAAAGACAAGAGGTAAATATGATACGCATACCAACTAACAGAGAGCCAACCCATCCTGGGGAAATGCTTCTCGAAGAATTTTTAAATCCAATGGGTATGACTCAAAGGGAATTGGCAAAAGCCATACATGTTCCCTATCAACGTGTTAACGAAATTGTAAATAAAAGACGTGGTGTAACACCAAGCACTGCATTACGTTTGGCAAAACTTTTTGAAATGTCAGAGGATTTCTGGGTCAATTTACAACTTCGATGGGATTTGTATAAAGTAAAACAAGCAGAAGCAGATGACTTAAAAACTATTAAACCGATTATGCATAAGACTATACCGGCTCATGCATAGGTTAATTCAGGAATATACCTCCTTACATTTATAAAATCCAAGTGATTGATTAAGGTGTTGATTTTCAATTTAAGTTGCTATAATCAGTGTATGTGATTTGATGTTTGTTATCATGGGTCAAAAAAAAACAGCAGAACAGGTTTTATGAAATTTGATTGTACAGGGGTTATTCTTGCCGGAGGGAAAAACAGCAGGCTTCCGGGCAGGAAAAAGACATTTCAAAAAGTCGGGAATTCAATGATTCTTGAGAATATTTCTGCAATGTTTGCCAGCCTGTTTAAAGAAACTATTATTGTTGTAAATGAGCCCAGGGAATTTGCAGGTCTTGACATGTCAGTTGTAACAGATATTATTCCTTCAAAATGCGCTCTTGCAGGACTTCATGCAGGTCTTTTTTATGCATCATTTCCATATGCATATGTTACAGCCTGTGATACCCCTTTTGTTAATCAATCTGTTGTTGAATATATTGTGGGTCAGATTGAACCCGGGGTTGATGTGATTGTCCCCAGGACCGATGACGGACTTGAATCTTTGTCTGCTGTCTATTCAAAGGATTGTATTCCTCAGATAGAGAATAATCTTGAAAAACATATTTTTATGATTAAAAAATTTTTCAGAAAAAAAAAGGTCAAAGAGATACCTGTGGAGCAGTTAAAAAAAATTGATCCGCAGATGCAGTTTATTTTTAATGTAAATACACCTGAAGATTTGGAAAAAGCCAGGTTGATGGCAGATAACAGGTAAATAGTGCCCGACCGAAAACCGCTAATTTGCCCAATTACGGCGTTGGTAAAAAATTTTAATCCTCGAAATACTACTTGTATGTCTGTGGTTAAAATTTTTCCCCGCCTTGTACTTGAACAAATTATCAGGTTTCGGTCGGACACTAAATAGAGAGGAATATACTATGAATATGGAAACCATGATGAATCAGATAAAGCAGCATCCTGATTATCATAAGGCAGGGATGATATTATGCCACAATGGTGTTGTAAGGGCTACATCAAGAGAAGGGGATGAAGTTACAGGCCTCAAGGTTTCAGTTGATCACAAAAAACTTGATGAGATTATAAAAGAGCAGAAAAAAAGGTCTGGAATTATTGAAATATTGATTCATATTAATGAAGAGAGGAAACTTGTTGTTGGTGATGATGTGATGTTTCTTGTGGTTGCAGGTAATATTCGGGAGAATGTGATTGAATCTTTGACTGATACTTTGAATCTTGTTAAAGGTCAGGCCACAACCAAAAAACAATATTTTATTTGAAAGAAAAGTCGTAATTTTTCCAATTACGGCGTTAGGGGAAAATTTTAATCCTCACAATACTATTTGTATGGCTCCGGTTAAAATTTCCCCCTGCCTTGTACTTGGATAAAATTACAACT
>CAXMTQ010000358.1:1879-2177 GCA_964196205.1 uncultured Desulfobacula sp. | reverse complement strand
AATATTACTATGGGAATTATAAAAGTGTCAACGGAATATATTTCTTAACAGATTGCAATATTTTCTGTTATTTTGATTTTCTCTCTATGAATAATTATTTTTATTTTTCTGGTATGTGATTATAATTTAGATATAATTTGTCGTTTTCATCCATGAAAAGATCAAAGAGTTCAGGGTCAAAGGATTTACCTCGCTCTTGATGCATAATATCAATGGCTTTTTCAAAGGGCATGGATTTTCTATAGGGTCTGTCTGAAGTAATTGCATCCCAGACATCTGCAATAGCAGCAATCCTGGC
>CAXMTQ010000358.1:0-1869 GCA_964196205.1 uncultured Desulfobacula sp. | reverse complement strand
TTCAATGGGAATATCCTCTCCTTTAAGACCGGATGGATACCCGCTGCCATCCCATTTCTCATGATGGCAGAAGGAAATGTTTACAGCTGTAGGTGCGATCTCCAGTTTGGACAAAAGGTTTTTCCCTATCAAAGGATGTTCCTTGATATGTTCAAATTCTTCATCGGTTAGTTTGCCTGGTTTATTCAGTATTTCATCTTTTATTCCTATTTTCCCCACATCATGAACAATGGTTCCCAGAAATATATTATTTATCTCGTTTTCCGACAGATCGGCTTTTCTGGCAAGATCTCTTGCATAGCCTGCAACTCTCTCTACATGGCCGCCTGTATATTGGTCTTTTGATTCAATAACAGAGGCAAGGACCATCAGGAAAACTTCAAGCTGCTCTGAGCGTGTTTTTTCCCTCTCTAATTTATGAAGGCTCAGTACATTTTTAACCCTTGCCTGAAGTTCGAGGTGGTGAAAAGGTTTGGTCAGATAATCATCTGCTCCAAGCTGAAGGGATTTTATTTTGTCATCCTGTTCAGTCAGAGAAGTTATTACAATAACTGGTAGATTTACAGTGTTTTCATTGGTCCTGATATTTTCAAGCAGGGCATAACCGTCCATGATAGGCATCATTATATCCGAAATAACCAGGTTGGGAGTAAAATCTAAAATTGCCTGCCATGCTACCTGTCCGTTGGAAGCGATAAGAAGTGTATATCCTTTTAACGCAGCACTTAAAAAATCTTGAATTCCTCTATTATCCTCAGCTATAACAATTATGCCCTTGGAGGGTTTATCAGGTTTGATCTTTTTTATGGTCGTTTCAGAGGAAAAGGTTTTTTCAGACCTTAAAATTTTTACTATATCCTCCTCATCTATTGTGGCAAGATCACTCACTCTGCGGTCTTTTTGACGTCTGTCATCAGGACCGAGAATATTAAGATTTGTTCGGCGCTTTTTAACTCTTCTTTCAGAGATAGATTCAGGCTCACGTTTTTCAATATCCATAGGCAGCTTAACCGTAAAGGTTGTTCCCCTGTTTTCAAAGCTTTCCACTGATATTGTTCCATGCATTATTTCAACAGAATCTTTGACAATTGCCAAACCAAGACCTGTGCCTTCGTATTTTCTTGTTCTTGAACTGTCGCCTTGCTGAAACCTTTGGAAGATATTTTTAATTACCTCTTGGGACATGCCAACCCCTGTGTCTCTAACTTGAATAATGATCATATCATCAGCCTGTGCCAGAGTAACTTTAATCTCTCCTTTTTCTGTAAACTTATAGGCATTTCTAATCAGGTTATTTAATATGTCTTTGAGCTTTCCAACATCAATAAAAATATTTTTGATCTTAGCTTTGTTTGAGTAATTCAGATCAATGCCGCTCTTATCGGTAAGACCCTTGAAACTGTTTACAACCTGAAAAATGTCGGCATTAATATCATTTTTTGTTAAGACAAGGGTTTCCATTCCCGCATCAAATTTTGAAACTTTCAAAAGTTCATTTATTTTTTGTGTCAGAGACATGGTCTGCAGACCAACCTCGTAGATTATTCCCATTAATTTTTTTGGTACTTTACCGGATTCCCCTTGCAAAACATAATCTGTCCACCCGCGGATTAATGTCAAAGGAGTTCGCAGCTCATGGGTGACATTGGCAATGAAATCCTTTTTGGAGCGGGCTGCTTCTTCCAGGGCTTCTACAGATTCTCTGAGTTGGACTGTCTTTACTTCTACACGGTTTTCAAGGGTCAGGTTAAGTGTTATAAAATGGGACAATACAAAGACCAACAGGCTAAAAGAGATTATGAACACCCCAATAGGATATAATTGGATATTTAACTTTTCCATTAAAACTGGATAATTTAAAAAATAATC
>CAXMTQ010000357.1:0-2192 GCA_964196205.1 uncultured Desulfobacula sp. | reverse complement strand
TTGCACGCTTACCAACCCCTGCAATATTAACAGTCTTGGCATGAACCAGACCGCCGCCATCAACCTCAACCTGGCAGCTGACATCATTTGCCTCCACTATTTTACCGAGAAAGCGGTTATTTTCTCCTATAAACTGGGCCACAAAAGCATTTTCCGGTTTTTCATAGAGGATATCCGGTGCTGCCAACTGCTGGATAATACCATCATCAAATACAGCAATGCGGTTGGACATGGTGAGGGCTTCACTCTGATCATGGGTCACGTAGATTACTGTTACCCCGAGTTGTTCATGAATATGCTTGATTTCAAACTGCATCTGTTCACGCAGGTTTTTATCAAGGGCACCAAGGGGCTCATCCATTAAAACCAGTTCAGGATCAAATACCAGTGCCCGGGCCACGGCTACCCTTTGCTGCTGACCGCCTGAAAGCTGCATGGGACGCCTGTTCTCGAATTCGGATAACTGAACCATGTCCAGTGCCTTTTTGATCCGCTGTTTGCGTTCAACCTTACTCATCTTTCGAACTTCCAATGGAAAAGCAAGATTCTCACCCACTGTCATATGCGGGAAAAGAGCATAGTTTTGGAAAACCATGCCGATCTGCCGTTTGTGCGGGGGGACATTGTTGATGGGCTGATCGTTGAGAAAAATTTCACCATGGGTGGCAGGTTCAAAACCGGCCAGCATCATCAGACAAGTGGTTTTGCCGGATCCGGAAGGCCCCAGCATGGTAAGAAATTCGCCGCGGGCCACATCCATATTGAGATCTTTGATGACAAGAGTCTCACCATCGTAGCTCTTCTGAATGTTTGTAAAACGAACAAGCGAATCATTATTCTCGGGCATAATATTCCTTTTTGCTGTTATCCAGTTAAATAGATATTTTTTTCACATCTATTACTCTACCTAACAAGTCAACTTTATTTTTTCAACTCTTTTTTTTATTTGATTTTTTATTCAACTGTATCGGAACATATAAATATTTTTTTTTAAAACTCTGCTATTCACAAAAACCAAATCCAAATTTATAAGGATCATTTTCATCAGCAACAAATTGCTGGAATCCTGTGATAAAAGCATTCCCGGATATTTCAGGAATAATAGCTGATTTTCCGTTCACAAAAGTTTCCTTGATAATTTTACCTCTGAATTCTGTCCCAAAAACACTTTGATAAATATATGGCTCTCCAATTTTTAAATGACCTTGATGGTGGAGCAGAGCCATCTTTGCACTGGTGCCGGTGCCGCATGGGGAGCGGTCAATCTGCCCCTGGCCAAATACCACAATATTGCGGGGCGGCAAACTGTTTTCATAGATTTCCACAAGATTTACCACACCGGGCGCATTGGTGCCTGGATCTATTGCTTTAAAATTCTTATTTACTTTATCCCTTATCTCCAGGCCAAGTTTTTTTAATGACGGTATATTTGAAGGTTTAACCTCAAGATTTAATACATTAGCATTAACAAGGGCAAAATAGTTCCCTCCATATGCAATATCCACATTGATTGGCCCGATAGAATCCAGAACAATTTCACTGGACAGTTCAAAAAATGACTCCCGGTTGCGAATGGTTATTTCTGAAATTCGGCCATCTGTTATTTGTGCCCTGGCATGAATCACTCCTGCCGGGGTATCAAGGGCAAGCGATTTAGTCTTCTCTTTTTTATCAAACTGAATCATTCCTGTTTCAAGGAGAACCAGTGCAGTTCCCATACTTCCATGACCGCACATGTCAAGATATCCTTTAGTATCCATGAAAATAACACCAGCATCTGCCTTGGCTGAGACAGGCTCTGTTAAAATTGCACCAAACATATCCTGATGCCCCCTCGGTTCCAACATCAACATTTTTCTGATATTATCCCGGTTTTTGGAAACCCATAATTTTTTTTCCTGCATACTTGCTCCTGGTATATGGCCGATTCCACTGGTTACAACACGTGTAGCTTCACCCATAGTATGGGAATCCACTGCATTAATAATATGGGAAAAATTCATTTAGCATGCTCCTTTTCAATAGCAAATTACAATTTAATCATAACAATTTCAGCACCCAAGCGAGATCCTTTTATCATCAATCTCAATGGTAGTTTGTGAATAAGTCAGCTTCTTTATAATTTTTCCATCTTTAAAATGAATTACATCAACCCCTTTTCTGGTTTCAGGTTTGCCTTTAAACCCTGATTC
>CAXMTQ010000356.1:0-2194 GCA_964196205.1 uncultured Desulfobacula sp. | reverse complement strand
TCATATAGAACTGAAGATTGGGGTGTTCAGATATTTTTATCTGGGGCGCATCTGCACTGTAATATTTAATTGTGGGGCAGTCGATCTCTTCTCTTTTAATTCCAAATTTTTCTCCCAGTGGATCTTTATGGCCCATGCACCCTAGAACAATTGCTCCCTTAATCTTATGTATATTATTTTCTTTGTCCTTGTATCTTATGCCGATGCAGCGATTATTGTCTTCCAGTAAATCCAGAACTTCTGATTGAAACAAAAATTTTGCCCCGGCCTCCAGGGCAAGAGCTTTCATATGTTTCATCAATTGATCCCAATGGAAAAAATAATAGGGTTTATGAACATCAATGAGGCTATTTTTACGGTCCATGGGACTGTGAAATCTTCTAAAGGAGGGATCGGTTGAGGCATTGTTTTTCAACCAGTCTTTTCCAAGGAGGTCATCCATTAATTGATATTGGGCGATACTTTCTCCCCTGGGTTCTGGGCCGGGCTTTAGTCCCTTTTCCAGGACAATGCATGAGGCGCCAAGACGACCGGCAGTAATTGCAGCGGCAAGGCCTGTGGGGCCGGCCCCGGTAATTATAAAATCATAATGCTTGTTTGCCATGTTCTCTCCTCTTTGTTGAGCATATCATTCAATTTATCATGATATCTTCCCGTAGTTAGTTTTCAAGCATCTCAATATTTTGTATCAAAGGGAACTGTAGATGTAAACAAAAGAAAACTCAACAATACTTGCATTATCATGAATTAATTTTTCAACAGAAAACTGTTTCGACTTGTATCGGTATCTTTAACTTTTCACCCTGCGGACTATGTCTATGATTTTTCTCCCCCAATGCTGGATTTGAAGGAGTGGACTATTGTTAACAGTCCCGGAATTTTTGAAATAAAGCCCGGTATAATATCTTGTGGTTGGTAAGAATTCCATCAATTACTTAAATAATTAACTCTATACTTCAGATCTTTCCCACATTTAAAAAAAGGTAGTTTCTTTTCAGCAACCTGAACATTATTACCAGTTTTGGGATTCCTGCCAGTGTAACCTGAGTATTCTTTGACAAAAAAACTGCAGAATCCTCTAATCTCAACTCGCTCTCCATTGGCAAGAGCATCGGCCATTTCAGAAAAGAATATAGCAACAACCCGGGAGGATTCTTCCTTGGTCAAGTGGCATTTTTCTTTTACTTCCTGGATCAGTTCAAGCTTGTTCATAATTTTCCCCTGTATGAATTTTAATCAAACACTGAAATTATAATTACCTGCCTAAAATAAATTTTACAAGGGCAAAAGATTTATCAACATACGGACAAATTCAAAGTTTCTATACGTATATGGGCAGCTCTGTGGAGGAAATAAATCCTTGACGATACCTTACAATTTTGAAAGATTAAGTATGGGATATGGTGACAACCACTGGAAATCAATGGAGGATTGAAGATGCCCATTGTATCAAAAGTTTACAAGTCTGAGCAATTGACCACATTTGCCGTAACTGGCAAGATCACTCTTGAAGACATCATGCAAGAATTAGAGTTTTTTTATAAAGGTGAACCTACAAAAAATGCCTTATGGGATTTTAGCAGTGCTACTTTATGGAATTTCACAAAAAAAGATGTAGACATCATTAACAGTTTTTCTCCAAGGTATGAAAAAGATAACAATAGGAGTAAAACTGCACTGGTAGCAAAAGATGGACAGGCTTTTGATCTTGCTATATTAATCAAAGAATCTGGTGAAACTGATAACTTACCATTCAAAGTGGAAGTGGTCTCAACTGTGGAAGCAGCCTATAAATGGCTGAGTTAAACCGTTATTTTAGATAGTTCAGATGAGACCTGCAAGCCTCTATCAAAGACGATCATATCGTTGCCAGGTGTTGTGTTGTAATTGACTTTATTTTAAGTTGGGATATTGATTGTCCTAATGGTTGTCCTTGTCGAATAGTCTCAGACAGAAACATCTTTAACCTCTTAAACAATCTAACCTCTTTTTTGCATCTATAGAATAATTGAAAATCTTCTGCAAATCTTTGCATACAAATGATTCACATTCTGCACAGGTTCCAAAACCTTTTTCTATGCAGCACTTACTAACTTTGCACATTTTTTCACAGTAATGCCCTTTTTGCCCACCTGATTTGCACCCCTTGCAATTAATATCTTCGGGTTTCATTTTTGTTTCATAAAGCTTAGAC
>CAXMTQ010000355.1:0-2219 GCA_964196205.1 uncultured Desulfobacula sp. | reverse complement strand
AATCAGATTTAATGATAAAACAAAAGCCCAAACCTGTATAAAAATAATGACGGATGGGATACTGCTTGCGGAAACTCAAAGCGACCGATTCTTAAATGCCTATGATACCATTATTGTGGATGAAGCCCATGAAAGAAGTCTGAATATTGACTTTACCCTTGGATTATTAAGACGTCTTGTCAAAAAAAGAAATAATCTTAAACTTATAATAACTTCAGCCACCATTGATACCCAAAAATTTTCCAAAGCCTTTGATGATGCGCCCATCATTGAGGTATCCGGACGGATGTTTCCCGTTGAAACAAATTACATGCCTTTTTCAAACAAAAAAGATGAGGGCGAAAATCTTGAAGATGAAAATTATGTTGAAGCTGCTGCCGATGCTGTAAACACGATTCTTTCAAAACAAAGATCCGGTGATATTCTGGTGTTCATGCCAACAGAGCAGGACATTGGTGACACCATGGAAATAATCCGGGGGCATAATCACCCAGGTGTCAATGTTATGCCTCTTTTTGCAAGGCTTTCAGCAAGGGAGCAGTCGAAAATTTTTTCAAGACAGGTGGGACGAAAAATCATTGTTGCAACCAATGTGGCTGAAACCTCTTTGACAATTCCAGGAATTAAATTTGTTGTGGACACAGGACTTGCAAGAATTCCCAGCTATTCACCAAGGACAAGAACTACTGCACTGCCTGTCAGCCCTATTTCCCAATCTTCGGCAAATCAACGGCTGGGAAGATGCGGAAGAGTTGAAAACGGGATCTGCATAAGACTGTTTGATGAAGATGAATTTGATGCAAGACCTTTTTTCACCTCGCCGGAAATTTTAAGAAGCAATCTTGCTGAAGTCATATTAAGGATGATCTCTTTGAATCTCGGAGATGTTTCAACTTTCCCGTTTATTGACAGACCTGCGCCTAAAAGCATTAAGGATGGTTTTGCAACCCTCGTTGAAATAGGTGCTGTAAAAAAAAGCTGTAAAAAATATCTCCTCACAAAAATCGGCAGAGTAATGGCAAAACTGCCCATTGATCCAAAATTGTCCAGAATCCTAATCGAAGCTGATAAAAAAGGGTGTTTAAAAGAGGCGTGTGTGATTACAACTGCCCTTTCCATTGCAGATCCAAGACAGCGCCCTGCTGAAAAAGCCCAGGCAGCTGATCAAAAGCATGCTTTGTTCAAAGATCCGGCTTCTGATTTTATCACCCTTTTAAATATCTGGAATGCATATAAAAAAGCTGAGAAGAAATTAAAAACCAGGTCAAAACTTAAAAAATACTGTCAGGACCATTTCCTCTCTTTCAAACGGTTAAGAGAGTGGAGTGAAATTCACAGACAAATTATCAGAATTTTAAAAGAGCATGGAATAAAAGGGAATAAAAAGATCCCGGTTCAGGTTGGCAGCAAAGGGATGAAGGATAAAGCTTTTGATATCGGAGGACCTTTGTACATAGCACTGCATCAATGCCTTTTATATGGATATCTTGCCAATATTGCCCATAAAAAAGAAAAAAATATTTTTAATGCTGCCAAAGGTCAACAGGCAATGATATTTCCCGGTTCAGGACTTTTTAACAGTGCCGGGAACTGGATAGTGGCAGCAGAATTTGTAAAAACAAGTCAGCTTTTTGCAAGAAGTGTGGCAAAAATTGATCCTGAATGGCTTGAACATATAGGAAAAGATCTGTGCACACATACATATTCCGATCCTCACTGGGAAAAGAAGAGAGGTGAAGTTGTTGCAAATGAGCAGGTATCCTTGTTCGGGCTTATCATTGTAAACAATCGCAAAATTGCATATGGTTCCATAAATCCTGAAGAGTCAGGAGAGATATTTATCCGCCATGCTCTGGTGCAGGGTGAAATTCATCAAAAATTTAAATTCATGAATCACAATCTAAAGCTTATTGAAGAGCTTGAAACCCTTGAACATAAACAGCGCAAAAAAGATATTCTGGCATCTGAAGATGATATGTACATGTTTTATCAATCAAAGCTTCCAAAACCATTTTTTAATATCAGAACTTTTTCAAAATTTATTAAAGATCAAAAAAATGAAGATTTTTTAAAAATGACAAAAGAGGAGCTTCAAAAATCTTTAATTGATGATGATGCACTGTCTAAGTTCCCTGATACCCTTGAAATGGAAGAGGGCAGATTCAAGCTTGAATATGAATTCAATCCCGGATCTAAAAAAGACGGGGTTACCATAAAAA
>CAXMTQ010000354.1:0-2223 GCA_964196205.1 uncultured Desulfobacula sp. | reverse complement strand
ACAGGTAAGGGATAAAGGAATTGACTTGCGGTTAAAAGCCAAAAAGATCGCTCCTGAACTTGGCAGAGGCGGAGGTTTTGGGCAGGGATGCGGCAAATGGTCTGGTAAAGGCGGACAAAGAGGTTCCCATGGAGAAGGAATGGGATACCACGGTGGAGGCCGGCATTATAATAATTAAAATGTAAAATCTAAAAATTGAGTGAAGGAGATATATAATAAAATTTCCTTCACTCATTTTTTTTGTCAACAACTCTTTTTATTCCCCTTCAGCAATCACCTGGTTTTTCAGCACACCAATTTTTTCAATCTTTGTCTCCAGGATATCTCCGGGAGCAAGGTAAACAGGTGGTTTCCTTGTAAACCCGACTCCACCTGGAGTTCCTGTTAAAATAATTGTTCCCGGAACAAGGGTGGCAGACTCGGAGAGATATGATATGATTTGAGCCGGTGAAAAAATCATGTCTCCTGTGTTGCTCTTCTGCATGGTTCTGCCATTGAGCACACATTCAAGAGCAAGATTATCAGGATTTTCAAGTTCGTCTGTGGTCACAATCCACGGCCCAAAGGGGCAGAAGGTATCAAAACTTTTACCCTTTATCCATTGATTGCCGCCTGCATGCATCTGCCATCTTCTTGCAGAGATATCATTGGCACAGGTGTATCCCAGAACATAATCCAGGGTATTTTCAGGCAGGACATTTTTTACACTCTTTTTTATGACCACGGCAAGTTCAGCCTCGTAATCCACTTCTGGAACCTTTGCACAGGAAGAGGGGATTATAATATCATCAAGATGACCTGCTGCCGCACCCGGATTTTTCATAAATACAATTGGATATTTCGGAAGGTCAAGTCCGGTCTCTTTTGCATGAAGTTTATAGTTTAATCCTATGCAGAAAATAGCCCTGGGTGTAACAGGTGTTAAAATTTTCTCAACAAATTTTCGTTTCTTGGTATTAAAAAAATCAGTATAAATATCTCCCTCAATCACAGATGCACTGTTATTATCAAAATCACATCCTGTATAAATTTTATTATCATCGCTTTTAAATCTGATTATCTGCATATTTATTTTCTCCTGGTATTCGTATATATTAAAAAATGCTGCATATTTATTAATTTTATTAAAACCATTTTACAAAAAGGTCAAGGTAGTTCAAATATGACCAGAGAATTAAAAAAAGTATTTACCAATCTTCCTGCAAAAGATGCAGATCTGATCATCCTTATTTTAACAAGCCAGAATATTGAAACAACGATAGAACGACAAAACAGTCTGTTTGATATTCTAATCAATACCAGTGATGAAAAAAAAGCATTTTTAACGGTTGAAGCCTACCAGAAAGAAAATAGGTTTTTCAGACTCAAGCAGCAGCTGCAAGCCTTTCCCATATCATCATTTAAATCATATACCACTTTTTCCATCATGGGGCTGCTTTCAGTTATACATACAGTATGCATTTACTATAATATCCATGAAGCCATGATATTAAAATATGGTGCCTCAGCCCTTTACATACTTCAAGGCGAGACATACAGAGCCATTACAGCTCTTTTTCTGCATTCTGATGTCCAGCACCTTGCGGGAAATATTGTCGGCCTGCTCATTTTTGCAGCACCTGTGATTTCCATTTCAGGATATGGAACCGGATCATTTATGCTGCTGTTAACAGGAACCATTGGCAATCTTCTCAATGCACATTTATACCAGACTGCCCATCTTTCAATTGGGGCATCCACTGCAGTCATGGGAGCTGCAGGTCTTCTTGCAGCCTTCCAGATAACACAGGGCAAAAGACCTGTTGCCCTGAATAATCTTATGCCTCTCATTGCAGGAGCCATACTTGTTGCCTTGTTCAGCCAGGGGGAAAACACAGATGTATGGGCTCATATCCTGGGATTTTTCAGTGGACTTGGTTCCGGCATCCTGTTCTTTCCTATGAACCGGTTCATTCAATCCCGTCTGAAAGACCCCATCGCCTTGATTTTAACAGGGCTTATCCTTTTATCAGCACTTTTTGCAGGCATATAACTCTCGAATACCATTGAGTGTATTTATTGAAGCAACTATTTTTGATTGTTCGCTCTATCTATATACATTTCTCCGGTGCCCGACTTTAACGATCCAAATAGAAAGAGCTTCATCTTGAATAGAATAAATAATACGGTATCGTCCATATCTTAAACGATATTTTTCTTGTCCACTTAATTTTTTACATCCAG
>CAXMTQ010000353.1:0-2241 GCA_964196205.1 uncultured Desulfobacula sp. | reverse complement strand
ATTTTAAAGGAAATGTCTGGGGCGGGCAGAATGTCGGTAATATGGCTGATATCCTGGTTAATGGGGCAATCTTTTCCGATGCAGCCAACGCAGCTGCCTCCAACCTTGACGGCGACGGTTTTGGCTTTGCACAATGGGATGGTACACAAGTGAATGACAGGGACGCCTATGCTGCCCTGTTCGTTGCGGGGTATACCATTCGGAAAGGACTCTACCTGGAGGCTGGATATGGATATGTCAACACTGAACTGGATGTTGACGGAGCAGAAGAAGACGATGCTCATACCTACTATATCCAATCCACAATTTTTCTGGCAGAGGGTGTCTTCCTCACCCCAGAAATTGGTCGGATTGATATGCAAGAAGATGGTCAGCCGGATGTTACTTACTACGGTATCAAATGGCAGATTAACTTCTAATTTTAGCGGATTTTGCGCTTCAACCATACCACCTGAATCGTATAAAAGGCCTGGTGATCTTATGACCACCAGGCCTTTTGGTATAGGCCTGCCCAGTATTGCATGCAGCTTTTTTAATTTATTGTTTATTTGTCATAGGATAAAATCATTTTGAATTAAGTCAATTGTGCATTGACTTTTTGTTTTTCAGATGGTTATATATCAGATATTTTTTTATTATTAATAATGAACAGATAAAAAAGAGACTTCATAAGGATATATCCATGCTTCAATCTATTTTAATGATGGGCGGACTCGGTGTTTTAATCAGTACTGCTTTGGTTATTGCTTCAAAAGCTTTTTATGTTTACGAGGATCCAACAGTACTTGCTATTGACGATGCCCTGCCAGGAGCCAATTGCGGGGGATGCGGCTATCCCGGGTGTATGCCCAATGCCCAGGCCATTGCCGACGGTGTCCAGAGCGTAAATTCATGTGTGGCAGCAGGCGATGATGTTGCCCAGGCAATTGCAGCAATTATGGGTGTTTCAGTAGTTGACAGAGAACCTGAATTTGCAGGGCCTGGATGCTATTATGGTAATGATGAAGCAGACATGGAGTATAAATATCTGGGTCTGACAGACTGCAGGGCAGCTTCACTGATGTTTGGAGGGATGAAAGAGTGCAGGATCGGATGCCTTGGACTTGGTACCTGTGTAAAAGCCTGCCTGTTTGATGCTTTAACCATTGGCAGTGACGGCCTTCCCAAGGTTGACCAGGAAAAATGTACAGGGTGTGGCGCTTGTGAAGTGGTATGCCCTAAGAATATTATAAGGCTTACATCTGTGACAAGAAGGATTATGAGAGAATATACAGATGAAGAGTGTATCACCCCTTGCCAGAGAGCCTGCCCCACTGGTATTGACATTAAAAAGTATATAGGATTGATCAAGGAAGGCGATTATACAGGCTCTATCCAGGTTATAAAAGAGAGAAACCCTTTTCCCAGTGTGATAGCACGAATTTGTCCTGCTGAATGTGAATCTCACTGCAGAAGGCTTTTGCAGGATGATTCCGTTGCCATAAATCATCTGAAACGTTTTGTATGTGACTATGAAATGAATCAAAATAAGTTTTCACTGCCCTATAAAGCGCCTTTAAGCGGGAAAAAAATTGCAGTTATAGGCGGTGGAGTTCAAGGATTATCAACTGCATTTTTCAGTGCAAGATTAGGGCATGAACCCACAGTTTTTGAAGCAACGGATTCTCTTGGGGGAATCCTTCGCCAGGCTATTTCAAGGGAGAGACTCTCCATGGATGTCCTTGAGTGGGATATTGAAGGTGTAAGGCAGATGGGTGTAGATATTAAAACAAATACTACAGCTGGCAGAGATTTTACCATTGACGGGCTTTTAAAAGATGGTTTTAATGCAGTGTTTACCGCGACAGGCGGCTGGGATTCCAGACTGCTGCGTAAAGATATTGACAAGACTGCTAAAGTTTTTCCAGGCACATTTCTTTTAATTGATCTTTTAAGAAGTAAAGCAGATAATAATTTGGACATATCATCAGGAGAGAGTGTGGTAATTGCAGGCAGTGGTAATAAAAGCCTGCCAGGTGCTGTGGATATTTTAAAAGAAAATGGAGCCAAAAATATAACAGCTGTTTTAAGAAAACCAGCAGATGATTCATCTCTCGACCCTGCAGGCATTGATCAACTCATAAAGGCTGGTATAACGATAGTTTATCATGCAGGGATTACAAGGGTAATGGGTGAAGATGATCAACTCAAATCAATTGAATATACCAAAATTTCCACCGGCGAAAAAGAGATCATTGATGC
>CAXMTQ010000352.1:0-2246 GCA_964196205.1 uncultured Desulfobacula sp. | reverse complement strand
ATCCAGATCAGACATATAATAATCATAAACAATAAAATTTTAAATCCTGGGTTTTTTTTCATTTCTACGCTTCCCAAAATCCTATAATGTTTTTTCAATGGCTTGAAACTGCTTCATAAACTTACGATCAATATAGTCTTTAATCATAAACGCAATTCTCCCGCCAAATACGAGCTGTTTTTTCTTGAATACGCCAAGGCCATTGCCAATATTAAAAATCAAAAGATATTCCGGCCCTGGATCAAACAGTTCAAGATCACTGCCTTCAAGGCTTGCCATCAAATTATGCAGTAGAACAGGGTTTTCCCGCACAGCATATACCCCTACCTTGTCAAGGGGCTGATCCTGGAAAGAAATACAATCCCCGCCACCGAAGATATCCGGGTATTTTACAGACTGCAGATATCTGTTTACCAGAAGTCCTTTGTCTGATCCCACAGGCAGGCCTGATTCTGAAAAAATAGTAGAAGGCTTTACACCAAGAGCCATGAAAATAAAATCTGTGGAAAATGTCTCTCCTGATTCAAGGCTGATTTCATTGGATTTAATCTCTTTTACATAACCTGTTTCAAAAATCTGGACTCCCCGTTTTTTAAGGGATGAAATAACTCTTGACCTGACATTTTCCGGAAACCTTGCCATCATTTTTTTACCGGCAAAAATATGAATGTCCGGCATATATTTATCAATCTTTTTTGCAAGCTGCAGCACATTACCAGCCACCTCTGCAGATGAAGGCCCACCACCGACAATAGTGACAACAATCTTTTTTTGTATAAACAGTGCTTTTAGTTTTTCTGCTGCCTCCATGAGTTTTTCAATGGGTTTTACAGAGTAGATATTGTCACTATCCCCCTGTGCAGTCTGCATTGGGACATAACTGCCGGCATTAAAGGAGAGTACATCATAGGAGAGAGTATTCCCTGTTTTAGTATAAATCTCTTTTTTATCCGGATCAATTTTGACAACTTTGTCTTTTACAAAAATACCGCCCTGTTTTTCCACCACATCTTTTGTGGCAAAGCGGATATCCTCAGGAGTGTATGTCCCGCCCAGCATGCCCGGACCCATACCGGAATAGTAGTGGAAAAAAGAGGGGCCTATCACTGTTACTCTGAATCCTCTTTCAACAAATCTGCCTATATTTTCCATGGTCATCATGTGGGCATGACCGCCCCCTATGAGCACGAGATGTTTTCCCATTGTATTCTTGTATCCTCTCTTTTTACATGTGGCCTTTAACCTGAAGGTCAGAAGCCAGGTTATGTATAACCTTAAAGCTGCATGTGATCCTAATATTTAAAGGCTGTCCATAAGTTTACCAAGACTTGCAAGATGCGCCTTTTCTTCTTTGGCAATCTTATTGATAATATCCCTTGCTTGTCTGTTTTCAACTTTTAAGGAGAGCCTTTGATAAAGATCAAGGGCCTGGGCTTCTATTGACATGGCAAGTGAAACAACCTGAATTTCAGAACCCAGGTCAGAACCGAAAAGTTCAAGGTATTCCCTTGTTGAAAGGCCACCTTCCAACGCCTTTATCTCAACCATTTTTTCAAATTCATCCTTACTCACTTCTTTGGTACTGATGTCATTATAGGCAATATAAATAGACATCTGATGCTTTACTTCAATCTCAGACAATTTAGCGAAAAGATCTTCTATTTTTGGGTTTTCTGCCTGCCTTTCCATCTGCAGGTAGAATTCACGCAACCCCTGTTCAAGGGAATATGCAACCTTTAATACATCCAGAGGTTCTTCTTTTCCCGTAAAAAGATCCAGTCCGAGATCCTGTGGACCAATGGCAGTTTTAGCCTGCCATGCCTTGATTCCACCTGAAACATTAAATACTTTTTGAAATCCTTTTCCTGAAAGCATCTGGGCAGCAACACGGCTGCGCCCGCCAACAGCTCAATAGACCAGAACAGGCTTTTGGGGATCAAGCTCGCCAAGCCTGTCTGAAAGCTGGGGCAATGGAATCAGATTAGCTCCGGGAATATGGCTTTCCTTGTATTCCGAGGGCTGTCTGACATCCAGAATGGTAATCTCATCTCCAGGATGTTGAGCAATATATTTTTCTGTTTCTTTAAAATCCAAAGATTCAGCCGGGGTAAAAAACTGCATCCACTTCATACCATATACTCCTTTTGCTTTTTTTATATTTCAACTTGACCTTTAGTATTTGACTTAAAAGCTGCTAATTTGTTCAAGTACAAGGCGGGAGAAAATTTTAACCACAGGCATACAAT
>CAXMTQ010000351.1:0-2270 GCA_964196205.1 uncultured Desulfobacula sp. | reverse complement strand
TAGTGTTGGTAGTTTTGAGATCAAGTTACTGAAGTCAATCTCTTGGTGCATAAGCTTCCTCCTTCCCCTCTTACTATTATACTAACCATCTAATTTAACTATAAAATTCCAGTGGTGAGTAGAAAACAGTTTTCCAGAGAGTAAGGGATCTATGAAGGTGCTAAGTGTTTGATTGATAAGGTTTTGGAGGGCAAAAACAAAAAAACTCCCGTGCAGTAGACAGGAGTTTAAATGTTGTTCAGGGGAGTTTAAGTTTTTTGATAAACAGGCAGTTTGATGCTATTTTTTCTTAACTCTTCTTCCGGGTGATCTGTCTGGACATAGATCTTTTATCCAGTCGCGAATAGTTTTCTCAACATAACTTTTTCCATCAAAAACGGCATTGATCTCATTTTTATAAGTCATATCAACAATTGTTAATGTAGGATCTTCATCCCAAAGTTTTTGGGCCACTTCTCTACATTTTATTTTATGTATCTGGCTTGGACGTAGTTTTTTTTCTGGTTTTTTATCATCAATCCGACCAGCAACAATCTCAGGATGCTCAGATTCTAAATCTGTGATATCTGCAAGTCTAAACAAAAGATCAGATAAATCTATTGTCTTTTCATGTACCAAGGAAAGAAGGTGATCGGAATCAAGCTCATGTCCAAATGGATCAATAACATCCAATCCATGTGTAAACATAATAGAATGAATTTCACCTTCATGTTTTTGCCACCTTGCCATCAAATCTTCACCTCTAATGGTTTCAGCATGTGGGATCTTATCATCTACCTCCAACTTGTTTTCTATATCTGTAACTTCAGACAAACTAAACATATAGTCTGATGCATCCTTATTCTTTTTAAAATCTTCTAAAACATCCCCAATGTCCACTTTATTATGATATTGATCCAACACGTTTAAGTCATGCGTCAGCATTATATATAATAGGTCTATTGTTTCAATATTCCATCTATCTGCTAATTTCTTTCCGTTTATCGGCAGTGGCGAATTCGTCATTTCAATCAGAACCTTTTATTTATTAAAGGATTTTTATTATGACATATGTATATTTATTTCATTATCATGTCAAACATACACCTACCCAATCTCATTCATCAACACACCATGCACTTCTTTATCCTCAATGCCCAAGTACCTCATTGTGATTGCAGGGTTGGAATGGTTGTAACGTTTGCATATGATCTCAAATCCGACACCATTTTTGCCATGCAGATAAGATGCTGTATTTTTGATAATTTTTTAGACAGGGACTGCTTGACTTGACAACTACATTGTAGTAGTATTCCAGTATCCACTTCAAAATATAACCAGCAACATAAGATTTTTTATCCTCTCATGGACAGTATAGAATTTAAAAAACATTGTAAGAAGCTAAACAAAACACAGAAAGAAATTGCCGAACTTTTTAGTGTATCTTTAAAAGCTGTTCAAGGCTATGAGCAAGGCTGGCGAAATATACCGGCACATGTGGAACGGCTGATGTATTTTCATCTATCCAGAAGAGATGGAAATCCAAAAGGGCGAAAGCCTTGCTGGGTTATAAAAAATTGTCCCCCTAAAATCAGAGAACAATGCCCGGCATGGGAATTTAATTCCGGTGACATTTGCTGGTTTATTAGCAGAACCATTTGCTGTAGTGATGACCGCAAGGAGTGGGAAGAGAAAATTAAGTTCTGCAGATCTTGTGAGGTTTTGAAATCAGCTCTGAACTTGTGATATCTATCTGCGTTTCTTCTGTCTATGCAGAATTCACCTCACAGTGATTCCAGAATTCTTTACCCTTACCCAATCTCATTCATCAGGATCCCATGAACCTCTTTATCTTGAATACCTAAATAACGCATCGTAATGGCAGGATTGGAATGGTTGTACCTCTTACAAATAATCTCAAATCCGACACCATGAACTGTTCGTTGAATATAGCCCCACGTTTTACGTAGAGTGTGTGCTCCATAGTTTCCCTTAAGGTTGATTGCACTTGTCCATTTCTTTACTAATTTGCTGACTGCCTGACTCTGTAAATGGTTGACGCCCTTCCTGCTGGCGAACACATAGTCAGCATCTTCAGGCCGAACCTTATCCAGAAAGTTTGTTAGTGCCTTATATACCGTCTTGTTGATTACAAGGATGTTGTCCTTGCCCGTTTTGCCCTCCTTGATAGTCAAAGTATCCCCGACCTTCAAATAACGTACATCTCTGACCCTAAGCTTTATTAGGTCACCTGCACGTAAGCCGTTATTGATGCCCATGATAAACAGAAG
>CAXMTQ010000350.1:0-2273 GCA_964196205.1 uncultured Desulfobacula sp. | reverse complement strand
TTTGTAACAGCCTGTCGAGTATCAAATATATTCAGAAATTCAAGACTTTTTCATGGCTGGCAATCCTTTTGCCAATTCCAGTAACACGCCCATGCCCTCCTTGACTTTTGCATCGCTCATAGCCCCGAGCATTGAAAAAGGACCTACAGGTTTTGCAGCATCAAGGTCAACTGCTCCAGGAAGTCTGGCTGCTTTTTCCAGAAGATCTAAAGATTCTGAGCTGGTTAAATCTTTTAGCAAACCTGTCAGGCGCACAAGCCCATCGGCAATCTGCTGGAACTCTTCCTCGGTATATGTTTTACCGATTTTTTTAAGTGTTTGAATGCTTATATCTGCAATTTTAAAGACATTGTTCTGTTCTAAATCATCAAGTGATTTAATAACCTGGGGTACAGAACTTTTCATTAAAGGCTCTGCCATAGTTGCAAAATCGATTAGATTTTTCAACATATCCATGGAGTAGTTTAAATTATTTATGTTTCTCAAGGCTTTTTTACAAAAGAATATTAAATCTTCCAATTGAAAATCAGCTTCAATGTCTGCAAGTTCTTCTATAAGATAATGGACAGCTTCGTTCACTCTTGGTGCAAGCTCCATTTTTAACTCCTTGACAGAAGCTGCAGATTCAGCAATGGGATCTATCTTTTTTTCAAGTCGCTCTAAGCGCTCAAGAATTTTTTCCTCGTTTGTCATGGGTGACCTCCTTTACGATGCATTTTGACGGATTTTACCGGCAAGGTTCATTTGAGGTTCAAGAGGAAGATCCAGACCTTTCATCATCATGTTCCAATAGACATATCTAAACATCATTTTACCCCAGTAATTATTCAAACTCTCCTTTAAAAGGCTGAAAGGACCCATTCCCGGAAAAGGAAATTTACCAGGCAGAGGTTCAACATCATAGGAGAAATCAAGCAGAATAGCCTTTTCAAACCCTGAAGCAAGAAAACATGTTGCATGTCCGTCAAATTTAGGAAGAGCTTCATGGCCATCCATTTCCCTGATTAAATTGTCCACCAGCGTATAAGCCATATAATGGGCAGTTGATCCTGCCTTGGATGCCGGGACATTGGTGGTGTCGCCAATGACAAATATTCTGTCAAATTTTTCTGCTTTCAAGGTGTGATTATCAGTTGCCACAAACCCTACAAGATCACTTACTTCAGAATCAATCAGGCATTTATTACCCATATTTGGAGGAATGGAGACCAGAAGGTCGTATCCGATCTTGTCTCCTTTATGTGATTCAATGGTTTTGTCTTTGCCATTCACTTCAGCAAGATCAAAGTGGGGTGTCACCTTGATATTTTTTTTGGATGCAAATTGGCCTAAAACCTTGGCGGCAACAGGTTTGGTAAAGACATTATCAAGGGGGGTAACAAATTCCAGCTCAACTTTATCTCTCACTCCGTTTACCTGGAAAAACCAGTCTGCCATAAATACAAATTCCAAAGGGGCAATTGGGCATTTATAAGGTATTTCAGCAATATTCAGGACAATTTTACCGGAACTAAAGTATTTGAGCTTATCAAACAAGGCATTTGCACCTTCAAGGGTATAAAAATCGAAGGTATTTATACGCCAGTCATCCCTCATACCATCAATCTCATCAGGAGCAATGTCACATCCCGTTGATATGACCAGCCAGTCATAGTCATAGGACCCACCCTTTGTTTCAACCTTTCTCTGATCAGGGTCAATTTTTACAATAGTGTCATGAATAAATTCAACTCCCGGAGGAATGAATTCTTTTTTAGGTTTGATAACATCCTGTTCAGTATAAACTCCAAAGGGGATAAACAGGTAACCAGCCTGGTAATGATGCCTGTCATCCCTGTCGATAATTGTAATTTCAAGCTGTGATTCAGAAAACTTGTTTCTAAGCATATTGGCGACAATAGTGCCACCTGCGCCAGCTCCAAGAATAAGTATTTTTTTCATGGTTTTCTCCTTTTCAATTAAGTGTAAAAAAAAATAATTATATAAAAACATGTCACAATGTGACATTACACCCGAAGATTTTCATTAAATACTATTCAAAGGACTTGTTACAGCATCAGGTTTGTTTAAAAATGATCAATCATGTTTTGAATAATTGTCTGCTAATGCTTAGTTTGAAACTGATGAGAATAAAATCGAAAAAAAATAGAGACAAACTAAATAAAAAGTAAAGATTAATTTGTGATTATTGTCAAGTGAAAACAGAGGTTAATTTAAAAACCCTCTGTTTTTATTTTTTCAGGTCAGTGTTTGAATAGAAATATTTTTACTTT
>CAXMTQ010000349.1:0-2274 GCA_964196205.1 uncultured Desulfobacula sp. | reverse complement strand
CAGCATGGTATCGTGCATGTTCCTGAAGGACGCCGGCTTTTTACTGAAATGAGTGTGGAAGAGAACCTTATCATGGGGTCTTTATATGGTGAGGCAAAAGCCAAGAGGAATGAGACACTAAAGCATGTGTACCAGCTGTTCCCAAGACTTGAAGAGAGAAGAAAACAGATGACCGGAACTCTTTCCGGTGGTGAACAGCAGATGGCTGCCATAGGACGAGGACTTATGTCCCTGCCCAAAATCATGATGTTTGACGAACCTTCCCTGGGGCTTGCCCCCATCCTGGTTAAAGAGGTTTTTGAGATGATCAAAAGGATCAAAAAAGAGGGAGTAACAATTCTTCTTGTTGAACAGAATGTAACCCAGACACTTGCCATGTGCGACAGGGCTTATGTGTTGGAAAACGGGCGTATTGTTCTGGAAGGCACAGGTGAAGAACTTATGGCAGATGAAAAAGTTAAAGAGGCTTTTCTCGGGATTTAAATTACAAAAACAATCCGGCAACCGCACCAGTCATACATGTGGCAATGGTTGCCATACCACGGGTCATAATGGTAAAGAGTTCACTTCTTGTGATGGAATTCAAATACGGCTTGATAAACAGAGGAGACTCCACCATACCCACAAAAATATTTGCTGACACTCCTATCCCTTCAACACCACCTGTTTTTAATATTTTTTGCAGCCAATATAAAAACAGCCAAACCTATAATACTTTGAATAATCATATCTTCTCCCCCCTTATACAGGTTTATGAAAACCACCATAGAAAACAAATGAAGACAAAACAAATGAAATTTATTCAAGCATAATCCAGCTTGACAAAAAGTATTTCCCCATTCTATATCATTTAAGATAAATTTATTATATTCTACAGAATCACGGGATCAATACATGTAACTGACAAGGCGGAGCTATTTATCAAACCCAAAAAATTAAAATAATCTCTCATGATCTTTCTCCAACAGAGTGTCAAATTTCTGTAACACTTTTTGCGGTATTTTAATCATCATGATAAGACCTTTGCACAACTCAGCTGTGGAAACACCCAATTATTACAAAAATGAAATTAACCATCAAAAAAATCATAAATATTTTTAATATAACAATTTAAAATCATTGACTATTTTTACCATTTATGCTATTTAAACTTATAACAATTAAGCATAAATGGAGGGGCATTCGATGGGATTCAAAATCAAACAAAAATATCTTACGTTTTCCGATTTAGAGCAAACACATATAGTAAAAAAGAATCAAAGCCGTGATACTCTGGAGGATATGAAAAAAGCTATTACCTGGGATCGTATTGAAGCTATCCTATTGGAGGACTATCCAGTTGGTCAAAGCAAGGAAGGCAATGATGCCTACCCTCCAATATTTTTATTTAAATGTTTATTGCTGCAAAAATGGTTTCGGATCAGATTTGATACAGAACTTGAAAGCCAAATCAATGATCGGGAATCATTTCAGAAATTTTTGGGATTATCAAAAACCGAAGCATCCCCTGATAATTCAACCTTTTCCAGGTTCAGAAAAAGACTTGCAAAAGAAAAATTTGACCGGATAGTAGGCGAGATTCTGAATCAGTTTTCAGCCAAGGGTCTTACAATCAATGAAGGAATAGCAATAGATGCCAGGATAGTTAAATCAGCCAGCAGACCTAAGAGCAATAAAACCCTGGACAAGATAAGAGCTAAAAAACAAACTCCAGAAGGCAAACTTGATAAAAATGGCAAACCCTTAAAATTTACCAGAGACATTGAATCAAACTGGACAATCAAAAATAATAAGAATTATTATGGAATGAAGGAACATGCAGCAGTTGATGCCAAACATGGTTTTGTTCTTACAACGATATTGAGCCCGGCGTCTGTACACGACACAAATTATTTTACATATTGTACACTGTACAGCCGTCATACCAAACATTCCCTATCAATTGTGTATGCAGATAAAGGATATGCAGGGGAACCAAATCGAACCTTTTTAAGTATGAACAGATTTAAAGATGGCATCATGAGAAAGGACACTACAACTGCCAAACTGACAGATTATGAAATAGAAAGAAACAAAAAGATATCCAAAGTAAGATACATAGTAGAACAGTACTTTGGCCTAAGCCATCTTCATGATAATGGCCAAAGAGCAAGATTCACAACCATAGCCAAAAACAACATAGATATCTGGTTCAGGCAGATAGCCTTTAATATAAGCCGAGGATTTAAGATTATTCAAAGGATGTCCCCGGCATAATTGTGTCCAAATATTAAA
>CAXMTQ010000348.1:0-2282 GCA_964196205.1 uncultured Desulfobacula sp. | reverse complement strand
ACCAGTGTTGTTGATAGAGAAAGTTGATTATTAAAATTCAAAAATTTGGAGAGATATGAATATAACAATTATTGGAGCAGGTGCGATGGGAAGCCTTTTTGGCTATCTTCTGGCTCGATCCGGGGAAAATGTTCTTCTCATTGATATCTGGCAGGAGCATGTCAATACCATCAATTCCAAGGGAGTTGGAGTTGAATCTGATGGGAAAACCAACTGGGTTGATATTAAGGCATCAACCAGTATAGATGATGCCAGGAAATCAGATCTTGTGATTGTTTTTGTAAAGTCCACACAGACAGAGCAGGCAGCAGTACAAGCCTTAAAATGTTTAAATGACAATGGTCTTGTGCTGACCCTTCAAAACGGAATGGGTAATGCAGATAAAATTTCACAAATTGTGGAGCCGGACAGGGTCATTGCAGGCACAACCTCCCACGGGGCAACTATTCTGGCGCCAGGCCTTATCCGACATGCAGGAACAGGACCTACAATTATCGGTATGTGGTCCCAAAAAAACAGTAACAAGCTTGAAAACATTAAAAAAGTATTATGCCAGGCAGGTATTGATACTGCAATAGAGAGTGATATACATTTGATTGTCTGGAAAAAACTGATAATCAATGTGGGAATAAATGCAGTCACAGCCCTGACAGGGATAAAAAACGGCAGTATAGTTGATACTTCTCCCACAGGTGAGCTTGTCCGCTCTGCTGTACAGGAGAGTTGCGATGTGGCTCTTGCCCATGGAGTAAAACTGCCCCATGATATTGCTGATCAGGTATTTAAGGTTGCCAGGGCAACAGGTCCCAACCGGTCATCCATGGGCCAGGATGTCGATCATAACCGGCAAACTGAAATTGATGCAATCAATGGTGCAATTGTAAATCTGGCACAAAACAAAGGAATCAAGGTTCCTGTAAACCAGACACTGACGGCACTTATTAAAACAATGCAAAAAAATTACAAGGAGTAGACTCAAAATGGGTGCTAAAAAAATTACAATCCAGGATGTTAAAAAGGCTAAAAAAGAGAGTAGAAAACTTACCATGGTTACAGCCTATGACTATCCTTTTGGGTTAATGGCAGATGAGGCAGGCGTGGATATTGTCCTTGTGGGAGATTCTCTTGGTATGGTGGTAATGGGGCTTGACGGCACAGTAGAGGTTACCATGGAACATATGATACACCATATCAAAGCTGTGGTGCGGGGGTGTAAAAATGCACTTGTCGTGGGAGACATGCCATTTATGAGTTATAATACCTCTATCCGCGAAGCCATTGTCAATGCCGGCAGATTGATGAAAGAAGGCGGCTGTGATGTTGTCAAGCTTGAAGGAGGTGTGGATTTTGCCCCCACGGTTGAAGCTATTGTAAAAGCAGGAATCCCTGTACAGGGTCATATCGGACTTACGCCCCAGACTGCAAGCGCCCTTGGCGGATTTAAAATGCAGGGGAAAGATGCACAGGCTGCCAGGCTTATTGTTGATGATGCAAAAGCTCTTGAAGATGCCGGTGTCTTTTCCATGATCCTTGAAGCTGTTCCAGCGCCTCTTGGAGAAATCGTTGCAGAATCTGTAAATATTCCTGTTATTGGAATAGGTGCTGGAAACAAGGTGGATGGTCAGGTTCTTGTCACCCATGATATGATTGGATTGTTTGACAAGTTTGTACCAAAATTTGTTAAACAGTACACAAAGATAAGGCCCATCATTATTGATGCCATGAAAGCCTATAAAAAAGAGGTGCTGGAAGAGGTTTTTCCTGCAGAGGAACACTCCTTTAACATGCCGGAGAAAACTCTTGAGGAGTTAAAAGAGAGCTTAAAATGAAAATTGTCATTGCCATGATGAAGCATGAAACCAATACTTTTTCACCAGTTGTAACTGATTGGAAACGATTTGAAAACTGGAGAGCTTATTTTGGCAGGAAAGCATTGGAGAAATATGAAAATACAGGTATGCCAATGGCAGCATATATTGACCTTGCAAAAAAAGCAGGTGCTGACATAATAACCCCTGTTGCAGCAGAAGCCATGCCTTCCGGTATTGTAACTGCTGATGCCTATGACAGAATGTCTGATGCAATTTTAGAATCCATTGATGCAGGGTGTGATCTTGCTCTTTTAGATCTCCATGGAGCCATGGTAAGCCAACAGACCATGGATGGCGAAGGAACGCTGCTGGAGAGAATCAGATTAATATCACCCGATCTGCCCATTGCAGTAACCTGTGACTTTCACTGTAACCTTACCCAAAAAATGGTTGATAACTGCACTGCTTTGA
>CAXMTQ010000347.1:0-2296 GCA_964196205.1 uncultured Desulfobacula sp. | reverse complement strand
GATAGAAGTCTTCCATAAAGATGTCTCCAAAAGCAAGGCGGTTGCATGGCTCGCAGACAAGTTGGGAATTAAGAAAAAAGATGTGATATCAGTTGGAAATGATTATAATGATGAAGATCTGCTTTCATGGTCAGGCGAGGCATATGTGGTGAACAATGCACCTGATTTTTTGAAAAAAAAATTTAATAATGTATCATCCAATAATCATTCGGGGGTGACCCATGCAGCGGCAGTTTCAGGGCTTTTTACAGGATAATGATACTTTGAGTCAACTGGTTGATAATGCACAGGCAGTAATAAAGAGATGAAAAATGATACTGATCAGGTCAAATTGAAAAAATTAAAATCATCACGTCGCTGGCTTATATTGATTGTTGCCGGAACCCTGTTTATCCTGTCGCAGTTTTACCGCTCATCTGTTGCCGTGATCACTCCAAACCTTATACAGGATTTGAATCTTGACGCCTGGGAACTCAGCAGTGTGTCAGCATCATTTTTTTATGCCTTTGCCTTGATGCAGATTCCTGTTGGAATCTTTTTAGACAGCATTGGACCCAGAATTACCATGACTCTGCTCACTCTGATTACTGTTGGCGGGGCATTCATCTTTGCCATGGGTGACTCCTACTATCCTTTGGTTATTGGAAGGATGTTTATAGGGATTGGTATGGCATGCAACTTTATGGGAACTTTAAAGCTTATCACTATCTGGTTTGCGCCTAAACAATTTGCAACACTCTCTGCTGTGATTGTTTCTGCAGGCACTGCCGGCAATATAGCCGCTGCTACACCTCTGGTGTTAATGGTTCATGCCATGGGCTGGAGAAATAGTTTTATGACAATGGGCAGTTTCACATTCTTAATAGCGATTCTCTTCTTTTTTCTGGTAAGTGACAGCCCTGCCACAGAAAAAAATATAAAACATCAGCCCTCTTCACGGCCCATGGTGAGAGATACTATTAAAAGAGCCCGGATACTTTTTTCCCAAAAAGATTTCTGGATAATCTCTTTTTCTACATTTTGCCGTTATGGCATTTATGCTTCAGTTCAGGCATTATGGGCAGGCCCCTATTTAATAAACGCCACCGGTCTTTCATCTATCACTGCCGGTAATATCATTTTGCTCATGAGTTTAGGTCTGATAATCGGCAGCCCCATAAGCGGGTATTTATCAGATATTATTTGCAATTCAAGAAAAAAAATAATTATTCCCGGTATATGGGGAATGGTCATAATCTTATTAATTCTTGTATTCATTCCAGAAGGAACAGGAAAAGTAACTCTGGCCATACTCTTTTTTTGTTTTGGCCTCTTCAGCAGTTCAGGACAGATAATGTATGCCCATATAAAAGAGCAGGTGCCCCACGAAAATGCCGGTATGGCAATGACAGCAATCAATTTTTTTACCATGGCTGGAGTTGCTGTCTTTTTACAGGGAATGGGATCATTGATGCAATTTCTCTATCCCGGTACCTCTCTGGGGGTTCCAGCCTTTAAAAGTGCCTTTATATTCTGTAGCATCTGTCTTGCAGTTATTGGTATCTGCTACACTCTGACGACAGAAACCCTGACCCAGAAACATAAAGCCGCCTGAAATAATTTTTATAGAAGTATAATCTCAGGTTCAATCAGAGACAATTTTTGTCTCCAGCATAGGTTTATGTGGAATTTAAAAATTAAATTTTGCTATTTCTAAATAATCGAATATTTTTTGGAATATTATTTGCCCTGCAACACAGTGAACTAAATTTTATGCATTAAATGCTTGACATACCATATATGATATATATACTATATTTAGTATGTGGAAAATATATGAGCACAGGAGCGCACAAAAAGGACTCAAATCGCTGCCTATTGATATTCTTAAGAGATATGAAAAATGGAAAGATATCGTAGCAATATCAGGTCCTAAAGGTCTAAAACAAATTAAGGGGTTCAATGATGAAGCACTGCGTGGTGAGTGGAAAGGTTATCGATCATCTCGTCTCAATATCCAGTACCGCATTATTTACAAAATTGAAAACGAACAGTTTTTTGTCAAAGTAATTAAAGTAACAGCACATGATTATCGGAGGAAATAACATGGAAGATTATAAAGAAGCAAAAAAAAGATTAGAAGTTTCTATTGGTGAATCTGTCCGCATTATTCGTGAGCTGCAAGAATTAAGTCAAAATGAATTAGCCTCAATAACTGGCATACCACAGTCAACTCTTTCAGCTATTGAGCACGATAAAATCAAAATAGGTGTAGAAAGAGCCAAAATACTCGCTAGAGCATTAAAATGCCACCCAG
>CAXMTQ010000346.1:2026-2313 GCA_964196205.1 uncultured Desulfobacula sp. | reverse complement strand
CTCTTTTTTCATTAAAGGCTTTCTTTGATCATCATATCTTTTCCAGTGGTTAAAACATGATGACAGCCTTGCTGCCAGCTGGGGATTAATGGAATCCAGAGCAATGATCTGATCAGCAATAAACTTATAACCTGCACCACTGTTCTGGTGAAAATTGATCTGGTTATTCATGGCAAACATATAGATCAGGGATCTTACTTTGTTTGGGTTTTTTATTGAGAATTGTGAATGTTTTACAAGCAATTTTACAATATCCAATGTATCATCCAGTGATGAGCAAGCTTGAA
>CAXMTQ010000346.1:0-1897 GCA_964196205.1 uncultured Desulfobacula sp. | reverse complement strand
GAATAAAACTTTGCAGCAGCCAGTGATTTTATATCAGGATGGATATCAGCGAGAATTTTAAATGCCGCAAGTTCATCTGTCATGTTTTCTGCGGATTCATAATGTTTTAAAACGAGACTGGTGGTATCTTCTTCTTTTAAACAGCCAAGATATGATAAAGCAAGGTTTTTCAAACTGCGGTCAGCCATGGCCCCGTGTGATAAACTCAAAGCATCAGATTTTGAGCAAAGCTTAATAACATCCCAAAACTTATTTTTCAATTGTCCTGCAAGTTCCTGTTTTAAAAACAGTCTTGCTTTATGTATGGCATTGACATCAACAATCTCAAAATGATCTTTGATCTCATTCTCCATGGGCAGAGCGAGAGTTCTTGATAAAAAAGCACGATCTGTCTTGTTATCCAACAAAGCTTTTTGGAAAGCATTGCTTAAATTTGAAGAGACAGATGGTTTTTTCCCAGTATGCATACAGTCGACAAGCTGTCTGATCTCTTTAAAAAACAGAGTTTGAGCTGCATCCCACCTGTTAAACTCATCTGAATCATTTGCCATTAAAAATGCAAGTTCATCATGGGTGAAATCAGTTTTAATTTTCACAGGAGCAGAAAATTGTCTGAAAATGGATGGAAGAGTGTTTTCAGGAATGTTATTAAAAATATACGTCTCTTTATCTTTTCTAAGTTCAATTAATTTTTTGTCATCAGGTGCAAAATTATCTCCTTTTGCACCTATGATTCCAAATTTGACTGGAATATGAAAAGGTTTTTTAATATCCTGATTCTTATCCGGGGGCGTGTTCTGCTCAAAAGTGATCTCAAGCTGTCCAAGCTTATGATCAAAGGATCGAGTCATTTTAACTCTTGGTGTGCCAGATTGTGAATACCATAATTTAAATTGTTCAAGATCAAGACCTGAAGCTTCCTGCATAACAAAAACAAAATCTTCTATTGTAACAGCCATGCCGTCAAATTTTTGAAAATAAAGCTTCATACCTTTCTGGAAGTTTTTTTCTCCAAGCAGTTGGTGGATCATCCTTATAATCTCTGCGCCTTTTTCATAGACAGTCATGGTATAAAAATTATCCATTTTTATATAGGCCTCAGGCCTTACCGGATGAACCATGGGCCCCGCATCTTCCGGGAATTGAAGAGATCTTAAATTCCTGACATTTAAAATTCTTTGAACACTCCTTGAATTTAAATCAGAAGAAAATTCCTGGTCCCTGAAAACTGTTAAACCCTCTTTTAAACTCAGTTGAAACCAGTTTTTAAGGGTCACCCTGTTGCCTGTCCAGTTATGGAAATATTCATGACCGATAACTCTTTGAATATTCATGAAATCTTCATCTGTAGCTGTTTGATGATCAGCAAGAACATATTTTGAATTAAAAATATTTAATCCCTTGTTTTCCATGGCTCCCGCATTAAAATCATTAATTGCCACAATTTGATAAAGATTTAGATCATATTCAAGGCCAAATCTCTTTTCATCCCACTCCATGGCCTGTTTTAAAGATTCCATGGCATGACTGCACTTATCAATATTCTCTTTTTCAGAATATATTTTCAGATCAACAATTTTACCGGAACAGGTTTTAAACTCATCCTTGATATGATCCAGATCTCCTGCAACAAGGGCAAACAGATAGCCTGGTTTTTTAAAAGGATCTTCCCATGTGACAAAGTGCCTGTTGTTGTCAAGCTCCCCTGATTTTACAAGGTTGCCATTGGAGAGCAGTACAGGATATTTTGTTTTATCAGCAATGATGGTGCATGAATAAACAGCCATAACATCAGGTCTGTCAGGAAAGGGTGTGATTTTTCTAAATCCCTGGGCTTCACACTGTGTGCACAAAATATTTCCTGATTTATATAATCCTTCAAGGGTGGTATTCTCAT
>CAXMTQ010000345.1:0-2323 GCA_964196205.1 uncultured Desulfobacula sp. | reverse complement strand
CGCTCATGATACTTTTTTTAAACTTCTGACTTCCGGGCAAACTTCTAATTATCACCCCAAAGAAAAAAAGGTCTTACAAAGAAAGTTTAAAAATCTCTGTAAAGCCTTTATTTATATATGGTACCGAAGAGAGGGCTCGAACCTCCACACCTCGCGGCACTAGATCCTAAGTCTAGCGTGTCTACCAATTCCACCACTTCGGCACATTTCATTATTACCATGTTATATCTGGTGCCGAAGGGGAGATTCGAACTCCCACAAGCATTCGCTCACTTGTCCCTGAAACAAGCGCGTCTACCAATTCCGCCACTTCGGCACAAAGCCCATCTTTACAGCAGTGATCAGCAATTTAAAGATTGCTTTAAAACAGCAATTAGGATATATATATTTGCTTAAATATTTTGTCAAGATTATTGTTCCAAATTAAAAAGGTATTTATGCAATTAATTGAAAATATAGATCAAATTGATTCACCCTTTAAAAATGCAGTTTTTACAACAGGCAATTTTGACGGGGTTCATAAAGGACATCAGAGTCTTTGCCAGCAGGTGATTGATAAGGCAAGGCAGATAAACGGCACTTCTGTTGTTATGATATTTGATCCACATCCTCTGGAAACTTTGGGGAAGCCCAGCCCTGCCCCGATTACAAAAAGAGATCAAAAAATTGAACTCATTGAAAAATGCGGCATAGATATTCTATTATGCATTAAATTTGACAAGGCTTTTGCCTCTACCTCTGCCATTGATTTTATTAAAGAGATACTTGTAAAAAAAATCGGTATTAAAACCATAATTATGGGTGCGGATTATTCATTTGGAAAGAATCGGACCGGTAATATTGAACTTTTAAAAGAGCAGGGGGAAAAATTGGGATTTGAAACTATTATCTCTGCCTGGACAACAGATACAGACTCTGGAAATAAAAGAATCAGCAGTACAAGAATCCGTAAAATTGTCAGAGATGGCAGGGTTGACCAGGCCATGAAGTATCTCGGCCGCCACTATCAAATCAGGGGCAAAGTCATCAAGGGACGTGAACGCGGTGGAAGCAAACTTGGATTCCCAACTGCCAATATCAAACTTCATGATGAGTTATGCCCGAAAATTGGAGTTTATGCTGTTCTGGTTGAAACAAGCATAGGTAATTTCCAAGGAGTTGCCAATATAGGTTTTTCTCCAACTTTTGGTGATCACATATTTACCATAGAGGTGCATATACTTGATTTTAACAATGATATCTATAATACCAGAATCCGTGTCAATATGGTTAAAAGATTAAGAGATGAAAAAAAATTTGATTCCATTGAACAGCTTTCTGAACAGATCAGACAAGACATTGAAATTTCAAAGGAGATATTAGAGAAAAATGGCAGTTCTTAAAATTCTAACCTATCCTGAAAAATCTTTATTAATACCATCTGTCAAGGTTGACAATATTGATGATGAGATCAAACAGCTGATTCAAGACATGGGTGAAACCATGTTTGCGGCACCGGGTGTTGGTCTTGCAGCTCCACAGGTAGGCGTTAACAAAAGAATTTTTGTCTATGATATCAATGCAGCAGATAAAAATGATGAAAAAAACAAGGATTTGAAAAAAGAATTCAAAGCTTTGATAAACCCTGAAATTATAGATGCTTCAGGATCAATTGTCTCTAAAGAAGAAGGCTGTTTAAGTGTTTCAGATTATAATGCTGATGTTAAAAGATATGAAAAAATCAGTGTCAGGGGAGTTAATATTGAAGGGAAAAAACTTGAATTCAACTTAGAAGGTATTCCTGCCATTATAATGCAGCATGAAATTGATCATCTTGACGGTATTTTATTTATTGATAGAATCAGCGCTTTAAAAAGAGCCATGTATAAAAAAAAAGTTGAAAAAAAACTTAACACACAGTGAAACACGTGAAAACCAAAATTATATATATGGGGACGCCTGATTTCAGTGTTGGTGCATTACTAAGCCTTGCTGCAGAAAAACAATTTCAGATAAGCCTTGTTGTGACGCAGCCTGACAGGCCAAAAGGCAGAGGAAGAAAGCTTATGCCCTCACCTGTTAAAACAGCAGCGCAGAAAATTGGACTTGAAGTTTTTCAACCTGAAAATATTAACAGTAAAGAATCAATTGAAACACTTTTATCTCTCAAGCCTGATTTTTTTGTAGTGGCAGCTTTTGGGCAGATTCTCTCCGAGAAAATTTTAAATATCCCCAGAATATATCCCATTAACATTCATGCTTCACTTCTGCCAAAATACAGAGGCTCTTCTCCCATTCAGGCAGCAATTTACAATATGGATAAAAAATCCGGTATTACCACAAT
>CAXMTQ010000344.1:0-2333 GCA_964196205.1 uncultured Desulfobacula sp. | reverse complement strand
TTCCCAACGACTTCCCCGGCTTTATAGCCTGTGATCTTTTCTGCTTGACGATTCCAGAGCATAATCTTTCGATTTTTATCTGTGATATATACACCCACATTAAGATAATTTAAAACACTTAATAAAGTATCAATATCCAAAGGGAAATTTGTCAAATCTACTGATTTTGTCATGGTTTCAACTTTGATTTCACTCTTAGTCATTAATAAGAAATAGATTGTTATTCTTTTATGTGTTTAATATCAATAATCTATAGGCAATACTTGACGTATCAAACCTTGATATTTCTTGTTAAATCAGTGTGTTTTATTGTTTTAAAGTAAACACCATTTTTTGTTTGTTATCAAAGGCTATTCCAATCATTTAAATTTATATCTGTTTTAAATTCATATAGCAATATCCTGTAATTTATAATTATCCTGGTATTCTATTTTTACCAACTCGAATGATATAGCTCTTTGCTGTTTCACCTCGTCATCGGACATGGATGTCAGATGACGTACAGGTCAGAGTTTTTCCTTTACTCATGCCATAATTTCTTAGAGTATGCGATCAAAAGGCAGCCATCCTGGAACGGGTAAAAGCAGAAAACTTTACGGCAAATATCCAGATTACAAAAAAAAATTATATAAGTCTGATTTAAAGATTCTCAGGTTTTACAACAGGGTTCTCCTTTAAATATTCCAATCTGTTTAAACCGTTAATATAGGCAAGGGCACTTGCTGTAATGATATCAGGATCTGCACCTTTTCCAAGGGCTATAATTCCATCTTCCTGGAGACGGACAGTTACTTCACCCTGGGCATCTGTGCCTTCTGTTAAAGCTGATATGGTAAACCTTAGAAGTTTAGATTTGGTACAGGTTAATTTGGATATAATATTATATACCGCATCAATGGGACCATTTCCTTCCAATGCGCCTTGAACCGGCCTTCCATTGATATTAAGCTTGATGCTTGCCGTGGGAAAAACAGTATTACCGGATAATACATGAATATATTCAAGGCTGAAAACTTCAGAACTTCTTAATACACCTTCGTTTATCAAAGCTTCAATATCTTCATCAAGTATATTTTTTTTCCTGTCTGCAAGATGTTTAAATTTTTTAAAGACTATATCCAACTCCTCTTTGGAGAGGTTATATCCCATTTCCAGAATATGTGAATTAAGTGCATGACTTCCTGAATGCTTTCCAAGAACAAGATTGTTTTTGTTTAGACCAATGGTTTCAGGTTTCATTATTTCGTAAGTCATGGGATTTTTCAATATACCATCCTGGTGAATTCCTGCTTCATGAGCAAAGGCATTGGCTCCCACGACAGCTCTGTTAGGCTGGATCAACATACCGGTTATCATGCTGACAAGACGACTTGTGGGATAAATTCTTGTGGTATCAATGGATGTCGTATATGGGAAAAAATTGGGTCGTGTATGTAATGCCATGACAACTTCTTCAAGGGAAGTATTGCCGGCTCTTTCTCCAATACCGTTTATGGTGACTTCAACCTGTCTTGCTCCGGCTTGTATGCCTGACAGGGTATTGGAAGTGGCAAGTCCAAGATCATTATGGCAGTGAACACTTAATACAGCTTTATCCATATTGGGTGTATTAGTTTTTACATATTTTACAAGTTCTTCAAATTCTTCAGGAATGGCATATCCAACAGTATCAGGAAGATTGACAGTTGTTGCACCAGCATTTATAACAGCTTCAAATACCCGGCACAAAAAATCCTTGTCTGATCTTGAACCGTCTTCTGCTGAAAATTCTACATTGTCTGTAAAAGAGGCAGCAAGTTTTACTGATTCAACAGCCTGTTCAAGAACTTTATCAGGTGTCATATCAAGTTTGTATTTCATGTGCAGTTCAGAGGTGGCAATAAATGTGTGAATCCTTGGATTAACAGCATCTTTGATGGCATCCCATCCAAGCTTGATATCATTTTCATTGGCCCTGCAAAGTGCTGCAACCTGTGAAGTTTTCAGGGTTTTGGCAATGGCTTGAACTGCTTTAAAATCACCTTCTGATGCTGCAGGAAACCCGGCTTCCATAACATTGACACCCAGTTTTTCAAGCTGGGTGGCAATGCGCAGTTTTTCAGCCTGATTCATGGAAGCCCCGGGAGATTGCTCCCCGTCCCTTAATGTTGTGTCAAAAATAATGATTTCACTTTGTTGTTTCATGATTATTTACCTTAATATTTAAAATTTCTTGTTAATAATTTAGATGTGTATTAGTTCTGAGTTCTGTGTATTGAGTGGTAGGGATTAAAAAAGTGATCCCTCACATCTCAAAACTCACCACTCACATCACATTATCCAATGAAAGCTTA
>CAXMTQ010000343.1:0-2349 GCA_964196205.1 uncultured Desulfobacula sp. | reverse complement strand
TATTGTCTCATTTGATCTTATTCTTGCTGTTTTAACTGTTTCAAAGATAGCTTCTAATCTTGATTCAACATCTGATGAGATGGAAGTTGTTATAGTCTCTATTTTGCAACCACCTCTTTTAATGGAAGGATCTGCTCTCACAGAGACACTTGTTAAAGAATCAACAGTTTCAAAAAACTCATCTTTGATCATCTCAATATATTCGTAATCATCCTGAGATACGCTCAAAACTACTTCTTCTGCCTGCACAAGAGTTTTGAAAGCATCAAGAATCATGGATTTGACAATTTCATCATCAATTTCCATTTCTTCCATAATAATTTTTTTTGTAACCTGCTCAATAAATGAGATTACACTTGTTTTATATTTTTCTACCAGCAGATCCAAGGTTTGATCTGCTGATTTTAATGATTGCTCAAGTAAATTTAAAATTTCGACAGCACCTTCTCTGACCTGTATTGTTCCTTTTGCCTGACTTTCTTTAACTCCCTGTTCAAGGCTCTGTTTTGTCCCCTGTTCTATCTCTTTTTGTTCTCCGCCTTCGAAACTTTTTTCCTCACCTTTTTTAAACCCATCCTTGAAACCCTCTCTTTTTCCCTCTTCAAGACCTTTTTCAAACCCCTGCCTATACACTTTTTCTTCAGGCGTATCTTCTAATTTTTCAAGATCTTTATCTATAGCTGTTTTACTGTATTCCAAATTCTCTGCCTTCTTTTGTGATTTATCTAATTTGCCTGACTGATCTGGGTCGGCAGTTTCTTCCCCAAGATCTATTAAGTGTTGAAAAACAGTCTCTTCCTTTTCCTGATCATCATCATAGAGCACTATAAATTCATCGGATTCTTGCTTTCCAAACTCTGGTTTTTCAAACAAGGCTTTAAACCGATAAAAATCAGGTTTGGTTTTTTCAGTTCTGTTTGAATATTCTTTATTAAAGCTTTCAAGAGAACTTACAGCAATTGGTTCAAAATGGTCACTATCAGTATCAGACAAGGACATCATCTTTTCCTTTTCCAAGTGTTATAGCACCGTCATCCTCAAGCTCTTTGGCTACACGAACAACTGCCTGTTGGGCTTCTTCAACTTCTACAAGACGCACCGGACCCATGACGTCAAGATCATCCTTAAGCATCTCCCCTGCTCTCTTGGAAAGATTGGAGTAGATCTTCTCTTTCATTTCATCTGTTGCGGTTTTGAGTGCGCATGTCAGCTGCCGGCTTTCAATGTTCTTTAAGATCTCCCTCATTGCATTATCATCAATATTTGTAAGATCTTCAAATACAAACATCAGGTTACGGATATCATTGGCCATTTCAGGATTATCTTCCTCAACAAATTCCAAAACCATGTCTTCTGTTGTCTTGTCCACACCATTGATAATATCCACGAGTACCTGCAATCCTCCTGCTTTCCCACCAAGACCTACAGCACCTGAAAGTTCATGTTTCAATGCTTTATCAATATCCCGGACAACATCTTCTGAAATCTGACCTAATCTTGCAATTCTCATTGAAATATCCCCTTTTTGATCGTCGGGAAGAGACATTAAGATTTCTGAAGATATTTCAGAGGGCATATGTGCCAGGATCATTGCAATGGTCTGGGGATGCTCTCCTTCCACATAACCCGCAAGAATGCCGATATTAATATTTCTGCTCCAGATAAATGGTTGTTCCTGCTTTTTCTTTTCAATATCATCAAGAACTGCATCTGCATCTTGACTCTTTAAAGTCTTTTTAACGATATTTTTAATAAAAGAATCACTCTCTATCATCATTCTTGACTCACCCTCAAATTTACCCACAAAATCTAAAGAGGCTTCTTTTAACATTTCAGGCGTAATACTATCAATTAAAGACATTTCAAAGGCAACATCGCTGATTTCGCGTTCATTCATATTTTCAAATGCGTGGGTGGCATAGTCTTCACCCATGGACATCAGGAAAATAGCAGCTTTCCTTGCTCCTGATATTTTTTTTTCTGCTGCCTTTTCAGTTTCAACCATGATTAATTTTCTTCCTCCTCTACTTCACTTATCCAACCCTTTAGTATATTAACAGTTTTATAAAAATCTTTGTTGGCGTAATATCTGGCTTTTTCATTGACGGACATATTGGCCAGGTATGATGAACGTTCCGATACTTTCATCTTCTTGACAAAATCTTTTTTTTGCTCTTCAGTCATGAGATCCAAGTACTCTTTTTGCTGGGCTGCATCCATATCAATAAATTCAGGCTCTTTTTCTTCATTTTCAAGCGAATCAAATTCTTCAGGGCTTTGCAGGAATTCCTGATCCACACTTGTCTTTATCTCTTTAACAGTTCTTATAATTGGACGTATTACAAGAAG
>CAXMTQ010000342.1:0-2358 GCA_964196205.1 uncultured Desulfobacula sp. | reverse complement strand
CACTCATATTATCGAATGGCAATACCGCAATGGAAGGTTTGTCCGGCAGCTCAAAAATTTCTTTTACCAGCGGCTTTGATTGATCGGGATCTAAAAGAATCTTGTACATCCTTGAGTCCTGTAATGGGTTTCTTTTGCATAAATTTTTGCCTATTAAGTAAGCTTATGATGTGATACTTGTGACAGAATAAAAAAATCTTGACAATTTCATCTTTTCACTCTATTTTGTAACTGAAGGAGTTACGGTACTAATAATTACGGAGAAGATCCACTGGGATGATCAAATCGTTTATTCATAAAGGTTTAAAAGATTTTTTCTACAAAGGAACAAAAAAAGGGATCAATCCAAAACACAAAGACAAATTAAGCGACATTTTAGACATGCTTGATGCAGCATCAGAAGTTAAAGATATGAATTACCCTGGTTCTGCTCTGCATTTATTAAGCCCAAAAAAAGATAAGATTTATGCTGTCTCTGTATCAAGTGCCTGGCGGATTACATTCAAAATAAAAGAAGGCAATGCGTATATAATAGATTACAAAAATTATCATTAGGCAAAGTGCAATATATTTGAAAACAATAACCTAAAGGTCAGAAACTAAAAAAGCATCACTTATTGTAAGGAGATTTAGCAATGAAAAGGCGGGAACGAAAACCATCTCATCCAGGACATATTTTAAAGAACCTGTATTTAAAACCTTTAAAATTGAGTATTACAAAATTAGCTGAAACGTTGAACGTTTCAAGAAAAGCTGTTTCTGCAATTGTTAATGAACATAAAAGCATAACACCAGATATGGCTCTAAGGCTTTCACAGGCCTTTGATACCACACCTGATTTGTGGATTAATTTACAAAAAAATTATGATTTATGGTGTGCTCAAAATAAATCAACGGCATGGCAGGAAGTTTCTAAAATTGATATGACGCTGGCAACAGTTTAATCACCATCAATGATTTTTTTTACAAAAATCATTGATGGATAGTTATAAAGGTCCTTTAATCAATTTTAGAAATCATCCAATCGTATATCTGGTAAAAAAGCTCTTCCCTGTTCAACTCATTAAAATTTTCATGATAATTACCGTTATATGTCAGGACGGTCAATAAATCCGGATTGATTGTTTTTAACAACCGATCTGACTCGGCTGTTTTGGCTACCTGATCACTTCCAGCCAGCACAGCAAAAAGTGGATGTGCCCAGTTTTGAATATTGTTTTTCACCCAATCCTGAGCAGAAAATAATTCGCTGCCAAACCGAATGGATGCTTTAACTGCTCTGATTCCATCTTTTTCATCCTGCCGATGGCGGTCTGTGATCGTTTTATCATGGGTTAACAAGTCGGTAATATCCTGGCTTGGGATCGGTGGATCAGGAAAAATTTTGCTCAACATTTTAATCATTGGAATGATCAGCGGGTTTACCTTGATTGCATTTTCATAATATGGAGAAGAAAATATATACCCTTTGATTGCAGATTCTTTCTTCATTGATTTCAAACCCATATGGGTTCCAATCAAGGCGCCGACTGAATGCCCCAGATAAAAAATCGGAATATCCGGGTACCGGGCTTTAACCCATTCAATAAACACATTCGTGTCATCAAGGAATTGTTCAAATGAATCAATACATACTTTTTCCTTTTTATGACCCCTCAAATCATAGGCGACCGTTGTGATCTCTTTTTCTTTGAAAAATAGAGCCGGCGTCACATAATCTCCGGCATGGGCTAAACCACCATGAACCGCCAAAAGGATTGCCTGAGTTGAATCAGGTTCCCAAATATGGATATCCAGTTCCAACCCGTCCTTTGTTGTTAAAACATCCTTCTGTGTTTCTGAAAATCTCATGATTTGTCACCTTCTTTTTGTGGCATCCTGCTGACACACTAATTGATGTGTTATTCTTAACTTGAAACAAAATCAACAAAAAGTTTAAATTTGTAAAAATTATAGGCCCAGCAGACAATTATCCGTTCTGATTTCCATTACTCTTTATTTGGAGATTAAGTTGACTGGATGAAAATTTTACAGATGTTTGTTTGATTTGTTTACAAAATATTTGAGGTTATACTTCTAACACCATCTTTTTTCTCACTATCAATATTTATATGACAATCAAGTTTGTGTTGAATGATTCCTTCTAAATCAAAAAATATATCGTCCACATTCTGGTGTTTTAATTTGTTAGGATTTACTATTATACAAAGTTCATTATTTTTTTCATTATATTTATAGTTATTTTTACTACAGATAGATGATTCATTCACAATATTTTCATAATCTTTATTTGAAATATTTTGACACCAGCAGTAAAAATTATTCATACCATTATTCCTTCCAAATTATTCTATATAA
>CAXMTQ010000341.1:0-2379 GCA_964196205.1 uncultured Desulfobacula sp. | reverse complement strand
TGACAGCAGTTGTGCAGGTCCTTTCATACTCTTTGATTTCCGGAAGAACTTCAAATGATGTGGATAAAAACAGTTCCGGAGCTTTTCTTTCAATTATCTCTTTTATCTTTTTTTCATTTACTGCATTTTCATAGGAGTTGATAAAACAGACAGCAATTGATTCTATGCCATCTTTTTTAAATTTTTCAAGGAGAGTTACAACCTCTTTTTCATCCACACTTTTCAGCACTCTGCCGTCAAAGGTCAACCGCTCATCAATTTCTGCTCTGTCTGATCTGGGAACTATGGGTTCCGGGTATTCGCTGAAAATATCATAGGCGTCATAGCGTTTTTCCCTACCCAGCTCCAGGATATCCCTGAATCCCTTTGTAGTTATCAGAGCGGTTCTGGCTCCTTTTCTTTCAATAATTGCATTGATAACCAGGGTGGTACCGTGGATAATTTCTTCAACACTGTCCATAAATCCGGGCAGGGTTTGTGCAAGTTCCCTGACACCCTGTTCAATAGCATCTGATGGATCAGAAGGTGTGGTCAGGCATTTATTGGTATGAAATTCTCCTGTTATATTATTCACAAGCACAAAATCTGTAAAAGTTCCGCCAATATCACATCCTAAGCGGTATGTAGTCTGTTCCAAAATCTACCTCCCAATGAAGTTATACTAATGTTTGTCTATCTAATAATATTTTGATTGCAAGCTCAGATTTGGATGGAAAGTTTGCCCATATACAAGGCGCAAGAGCTTTTGCAACCGGAGCGTACTGTAGTACGTGAGGATTGCAGAAGGTTGCAGCAACGAAGTAGATGGGTGAAGTTTCCATTCAAATCAATAGAAATCGGGTTCGTTCCATTCTCCAAAGACTTCTCTAAAGACTCCAGCCATTTCTCCTACCGTGGCATAAGCATGGCAGCATTTTACAAGATGCGGCATGACATTATCGCTGCCTCTGGCAGCTTTTTCAAGGGCTGTAAGGCTTAAGGCTACTTTTTCATCGTTTCTTGTTTTTTTAAGTTCCTTTAAATTAGCTTTTGATTTTTTTGCCCACTCTTCATTATATTCATGGAGTTCCACATCGGTTTTTTCAGTTTCACCATCTTCTGTTTTCTGGTTGAGGCCGACTTTTGAGTATTCACCTGACTGAAGACCTTTTTCATATTCATAGGCCTGGGCTGAAATCTTTCTCTGGATAAATCCGCTGGAGATGGCTTTAGTCATTCCGCCCCATTTTTCAACCTCTTTCATTTCTTCAAGGATTTTTTCTTCCATCTCAAGGGTCAGTGTTTCAATAAAATATGAACCGGCAAGGGGATCAACAGTGTCTCTTAGTCCTACTTCATCCATAAGAATTTCAAGGGTGCGCAAAGAGAGCAGGGCAGAGCGCGGGGTAGGGATGGTATATGCTTCATCAAAGGAGCATAAGGCCGTAGTCTGGGCGCCGGAAAGTGCTGCACCAAGAGCATAGTAAGCACCCCTCATAATATTGTTTTCAGGCTGTTCCTTGGTAAGGCCGGAACCACCGCCTCCGAAAAGTCCTCTTAAAAATAATTTCTTTTTATCGGTAACTCCGTATTCTTCTTTGAGCATTTTTGCCCATAGTTTTCTTGCTGCCCTGAACTTGGCAATCTGTTCCCACAGGTTTCCATAAACATTGAAATTAAAGGAAAATCTTCCTACAAAATCTTCAGGTTTGATGCCCCTTTGCGTCACATTTGCAATATAGTCCCTGGCAATGGAAAAAGCATAGGCAATTTCCTGGGCAGGAGTGGCTCCTGATTCCCTTATATGATATCCGCAAAGACTGACCGGGTTTGATCTTGGCAGTTCCTTGACTGCATATTCAATGGAGTCACCCACAAGTCTTACTCCATGTTCCACAGGGAAGATCCAGGCGCCTCTGCCTATCATCTCCTTTAAAATATCATTTTGGGGAGTTGTGGAAATCTGGTTTTTTGAATACCCGAGTTTTTCAGCCGTTGCCTGGTACATTGCCATCATTATGGTTGCGACAGCATTAATGGTCAGGCCTGAACCGATTTTATCAAGGGGAATTCCAGCAAAAGCAGTTTCAAAATCCTTGAGAGAGTCAATTGCCATGCCAACACGTCCAACTTCGCCCTGGGCAAGCGGATGATCCGAGTCATAACCCATCTGAGTGGGAAGATCAAATGCAACATTCAACCCGTTCTGGCCGTTGGCAATCATGAGCTTGAATCTTTCATTGGTTTCTTCCGGAGTTCCAAACCCGGTATACTGCCTCGTCGTCCATGCCCGGCTTCTATAGCTCTGGGGATGAATGCTACGGGTAAATGGATATTCTCCCGGACTTCCCAGATCTTTATGATATTCAAACCCTGCTTTTTCAAGATCTTCAGGTCCAT
>CAXMTQ010000340.1:0-2400 GCA_964196205.1 uncultured Desulfobacula sp. | reverse complement strand
AGTATAACCAAAACTTGTTTTGATTTGAATAGATATCATTAAGTTTTTACTGAGGGCTGACATTCTTTATACACAGCCAGATAAGATTTGAGAGACTACAAGATGTGGTATATGAATATTTTGCAATTTTGAATTTTCATTCAACTTTACCCATGCACCAGCCACTGGCAAGTGACCATCATGGGACGAATAAAAGCAGAAAGCTTTATAACAAACATCAAATGTTAATATTTTGAATCTATCTTCCAGATTGCCATGGCAGTCAAACCTTTATGTCTCCTGGAAATAGTATTGCCTTTTGCAATGCTCTGGAGATATGGACGAATAATTTTTTCAAGTTCATTATGGGATTTACTGCTTACTTTTTTAAAAAACTCTATTTGCTTGTCACACTCCTGATCAACCGTACTTGTGTGCTGCCATTCAATTGTACTAAAACTTATTTCCGGGAAATAATTCAGAGAAAACAGCAGATTTATTTTATATAAAATACTCTGGGGTTTGTCTTCAAGGGGAGTCTGGTTAATTATTTCCCATAGATCAGAAAGAATTGGATGAGCTCTTTTTGCAGCCCACCCCTGCATTGCACACCCTTTTTTTGAGCAATTCATCATTTTAAAAAAAGATTCAGGGCTTGCCACGCCCGGAGACATGAAAGCAATGACAAGATCAAACTTCTTTTCCCACTGCTTTGCTTCTATATCTATTTTGTGCCAGTCTTCTTGGAGCATTGTGATATTATTTTCAATATCACGTGTGATATCTCTCTTAAATCTTTCCAGCATTTTTGCAGAGAAATCAAGAGCTGTTATCTGTGCACCATGTTTTGCAAGCTCCATTGCAAGCAGTCCTGTTCCACACCCGATTTCAAGGATTTTCATCCTGTCAAACAGAAGATTTTGTTCTTTTAAAGCTGAAACTATTTTTTCAAGTCTGCGTGCCTTTACATCTTTTTTACCCTTATTATAAGTAGCTGCAGCATTATTCCAGTATTCAGGCGTGGAAAACCCCCTGTGAACATTAAAGGTATCGTTTTTTTTATCATTTTCCCACTGATCGATCCAAAATTCTTTATTAAAAATATTTTCCATAATTAAAATTTTTGCACTCTATCTATTTTGCTGGATGACAAGACCTTTGATTCATTCAAATTTTCTTCATCATCCCTGGGATTAAACACATTTACGATATCATTGACAACCACATATAAGGATGGGACAAAAATAAGGGTTAAAAAAGTGGCTGCAATCAATCCGAAGCTGATACTTACAGCCATTGGAATTAAAAATTGTGCCTGGAAGCTGGTTTCTAAAAGAAGCGGAAAAAGGCCTGCAACCGTTGTTACGGAAGTAAGTAAAACCGGTCTGAATCTGCTTTGTCCTGCTTCAATAACTGATTCAATTATCTCACCGCCGCCCCGGATTTTTGAATTAATAAAATCAATTAAAATCAAAGAGTCATTCACAACAATTCCAGACAGTGCAACAATTCCAAAAATGCTGATTATGGTAACATGAAGGTCCATGATAAAATGCCCGATAATGGCACCAATAAGGCCAAAGGGAATGGCAGTCATAATTATTACGGGTTGAATATATGATCGAAACTGACTTGCGAGCAGCAGAAACATAATCATTGCAGCAAGAGAAAATCCCTTTTTAAGGCTGTTAATTGACTCTTCTGTCCTTTTAGCCTGGCCTTCAAGATCATAATCTACACCGGGAAAACGTGTTACAAGAGTATCAAGATAATTGGTCTTCAAGTCCTGAACAATTTCACTGGCATTGGCAATATCTTCATTTATATCAGAGATGACAGTAATTACTCTTTTCCTGTCCACCCTATAAATTGTTGAATATCCGCGTTCCATTTTAATATCAGCAACCTGGTTCAGAGGTATCTCTCTGCCATCGCGGGTTCTGATCCTGAAATTATCAATACTTGCTTCAGATTCTCTCTCCTTTTGGGAATATCGCACCATGACCTTGATATCATCTTTACCCCTTTGAACTTTTAAAACTTCATCCCCATAATATGCCTGTCGGATCTGGGTGGCGATCTCTGCCATTGTAATCCCAATGGTTTTAGCACTTTTTTTAATATGAATACGCTTTTCCATTTTACCGGGTCTGAAATTATCTGTGATATCAAAGGTTCCAGGATATTGTGCAATTTCATCTTTCAGGTCATCTGCTGCAAGCTGAAGTTGGGTAAAATCATTGCCCACAAGTCGAATTTCCAATGGATTACCTCCTGGACCTCCACCAATAATAGAAAACGTAAGCAATTCCGTACCCATGATCTCTCCTGTTAATTCACGCCATTTGGCTGTGACTTCAGGAGCAGTGATATCAGGACGTTGAGAGGCAGGCTGGATTTCTATCCATGCTTCTCCACAAT
>CAXMTQ010000339.1:0-2416 GCA_964196205.1 uncultured Desulfobacula sp. | reverse complement strand
GCTCCGGACCGAGAGGGCGAAGCCATTGCATGGCACACTGCGGAAATTCTGAAAAAAAAGGACAGAAAATTTCACAGAGTACTGTTTCATGAACTGACAAAAAAGGCCGTCAACGAAGCCCTGGCATCGCCTGAAGATCTCAACCGAAACAAGTATGAAGCACAGCAGGCACGCAGAATGCTCGACAGGCTCGTGGGATACCAGATATCCCCCTTGTTATGGCGCAAGGTAAAAGGCGGTCTCAGCGCAGGACGCGTACAGTCGGTTACCGTGAGAATAATTTGTGAAAGAGAGCGGGCTATCCAGGCCTTTGAGTCGCAAGAATACTGGTCGATAACCGCGCATCTTGAGAACAACGATCCGCCGCCGTTCAAGGCAAAGCTGGTTAAAAAGAAGGGGGAAAAAATTACAATCCCCGATGAAAAGACATCCAACAGCATACTAGAGGAATTTTCCGTGTTGAAAAAGTCCAGAAAAAAATTACGAAAAGAAATCCCTCGCCGCCGTTTATCACAAGCAAGCTGCAACAGGAAGCCATCCGAAAGCTTAGATTTTCCGCAAAAAAAACAATGATCGTGGCACAGCAGCTCTATGAAGGTATAGAGATTGGAATAGGAGGCCATGAAGGTCTTATAACATATATGCGTACTGATTCCACCAGAATTGCTCCTGATGCGGCATCAGAAGCACAACAACTTATTTCTCAAACTTTTGGAGATAAATTTGCATTACCAAAGCCAAGATTTTTTAAAAATAAAAATAAAGTACAGGATGCACATGAAGCCATTCGCCCTACATCAGTATTTCATACGCCTGAAAAATTAAAAAAATTTTTAAACCCAGATCAATTCAAACTCTATGATTTGATCTGGAAACGATTTGTTGCTTCACAAATGGCACAGGCAATCATTGATCAGAAAACCATTTTAATAGAGGCATCCAAAAAATATCTATTTTCCGTGGCTGGTTCAACTGTAAAATTCCAGGGTTTTATGAAACTCTATTCAATGGATAGTGCTTCCAAAGACAAAGATATCCAAGCTCTGCCCCATGTAAAAGAGGGGGATGTTTTAAAAACTTTAAAAATCAACCCTAAACAGCATTTTACAAAACCACCACCAAGGTTTTCCGAGGCATCCTTAGTCAAAGAACTTGAAAAAAATGGTATTGGACGACCAAGTACCTATGCAACAATCCTCAGTGTAATCAGAGATAAAGGATATGTCGATTTTATTAAACGCTATTTTGTACCAAGCGAACTTGGGTTTATTGTAAATGATTTATTGGTATCATCTTTTCCCAATATACTCGACACAACTTTTACTGCCCAGCTGGAAACCAGTCTTGACGATGTTGCCAGCGGAAACTTGGACGAGGTACAACTTTTAACCAGGTTTTATACAACATTTAAAAAAAGCCTGGATAAGGCAGACGAGCATATGGTAAGTGTCAAAGGAGTTGGAGTTGACACTGATCTTAAATGCCCTGACTGCAACAGCCAGTTAAATATTAAAATCGGAAAAAATGGTCATTTTCTTGCCTGCACCCAATACCCGGACTGTTCATTTACAAGCAATTATGAGCGTGATGAAAAAGGAAATCTTTCCATAGTAAAAAGAGTCATTGATAACACCAAAGTAAAAGATTGTGTAAAATGTGGCAAGCCAATGGTTAAAAAAGACGGTAGTTTTGGAACTTTCCTTGCATGCACCGGATATCCAGAATGCAAACATACTGAATCTGTAAATGGTGGCCAGGGCAGCAAAGAGATCGGGATAAAATGTCCTGAACCTGATTGCAGTGGAACTATTGTGGAAAGAAGATCAAAAAGAGGGAAAATCTTTTATGGCTGTTCAAGATATCCGGATTGTACCTTTGCATCATGGGATAAACCTGTTGATAAATCATGTCCTGATTGTGAATCAAAATATCTTGTTGAAAAAGAGACCAAAAAAGAAGGGAAATTTATAAAATGTCCCAACAGGGAATGCAATTTTAAGGAACTTAGGTAAGGCTATTCATAAATTTTATTCATTTACTCTTTCTACATATTGCCCTGTTCTGGTATCAATTTTCACTATTTGTTCCTCTTCTATAAAAGGAGGAACCTGAATTTCGAGCCCTGTCTCCAGTATTGCAGGTTTTGTGCTTCCCGTTGCAGTATCACCTTTTGCCCATGGTTCTGATTTAATGACTTTCAAAGTAATAAAATTAGGCATTGTAACACCGATTGGATAACCATTATGCAGAAGAATTGTACAGGTAATATTATCTTTTAAAAAATCAATTACACCTTCCAGTTGATCTTTTGTAAGGAAATGCTGTTCATAGGTTGATGTATCCATGAAACAAAATCCTGTATTGTCTTTATAAAGATATTCCATCTCCCGCTCTTCAAGATCAGCCTTATGAAATT
>CAXMTQ010000338.1:0-2428 GCA_964196205.1 uncultured Desulfobacula sp. | reverse complement strand
TAATTTCAGAATAAGTGTTACTGACTGGGAGATTAATAATTACCTCAACCTTTACTAATCGCTTCCGGCCTTCCTTGCTCCATCCCCCTGGTGAAGCAAGGGAAGCTGACTAAGCTTTTATGATTAACTGTGGCATATTCTTTACTAAATTTATTTATATTTTTTATAACTAATAGAATTTTATCCGTGGGAGCTACATTATGTTCAGACAAAAACCTGTGATCACATTTTTTTTCATTATTGCCATGCTTTCACCTACTTCTGCATTTGCTGCAGATCCTTATATTGATACCGGAAGCACAAGCTGGATGCTGATTTCCACAGCACTTGTTTTATTAATGATGCCAGGACTTGCTATGTTTTACGGAGGGCTTGTCAGATCAAAGAATGTCCTTGGCACCATGATGCACACCTTTGTTGCCATGGCAGTAATCGGTGTATTATGGATTTTCTGCGGATATTCAATGACCTTTGGAAAAAGCATTCTCGGCGGATTTATAGGCTGGAACTGGGATTTTTTCTTTCTCAAAGGCATTGATGAAACCATAACAGATGGAATCCCTGAATACATAATTGCAATGTTCCAGGGCAAGTTTGCAATCATAGCCCCTGCCCTGATAAGTGGAGCCCTGGCAGAACGGGTTTATTTCAGGGGATATATCATGTTTATTACACTTTGGTTTCTTGCAGTATATGCTCCGCTTTGTCACTGGGTATGGGCTCCCGACGGATGGCTGTTCAACCTTGGAGCATCCGGGGTGATTGATCTTGCAGGCGGGCTTGTAATCCATGTTTCGGCAGGTATCAGCGCCCTTGTTGCTGCAATCTATCTTGGCCCAAGGCAAGGATTTCCCAAAATGCTCAGCCTGCCCAACAACCTTGTTATGACATTGATGGGAGCAGGTCTTTTATGGGTGGGGTGGTTTGGATTTAATGCAGGGTCAACACTTCAAAGCGGGCTTGATACTGCAAGAGCTCTTACCATGACACAAATTTCAGCTGCAAGCGGTGCCTTGACCTGGCTTGTAATTGAAGCGCTGGAATTCAAAAAAGCTTCTGCGCTTGGCTTTGCTTCAGGCGCTCTTGCAGGTCTTGTTGTCATTACCCCGGCTGCCGCTGTGGTACAACCCACAGGTGCATTATGCCTTGGTATATTTTCTTCAATAGCCTGTTATTACGCCCTTAAGTTGAAACTAAAATTAGGATATGACGACTCCCTAGACTGTTTTGGCATACATGGTGTGGGCAGCGGATTAGGAGTTCTCCTCTTAAGTTTTTTCATAAGAGATTCCTGGATGGTAGATGCATCCTTGGCAGCCGGAAAAACCTGGACTGCCTGGAACCAGCTTTTAGTACAGATTAAAGGCATGGGTGCAACTATCCTGCTTGCTTCAGTTTTCACTTTAATAATCTGCATCATTGTGGAAAAAACCATTGGATTCAGACTTAATGCGGAAAAAGAAATGATAGGATTAGATCAGGCTCTGCACGGAGAAAGAGGGTATGATTTTACCTGAAATACATGGGAAAAATGTTTAGCTGGGGTCAAGGATTATTATCCTAATGGAAACTGCCAGGAGACGTTCAAAATATCAATGATACCATTTGTAATCTTGATTTTTTTTGTGATGTCGAACAAGCTGAAAAGAAAGGCCGTAAAAAGCCGGACTACTCTGGCTATAGTCCTGGTTTTTCAGGATTCAAAAAAGACCGCGGACTATCCTCTGTTAGTCCTCACTTTATTTAAAATCATTCAAACCACAATAAGACTTTTTCGAATCTCATGAGTCAAAAATTCTTGCATTAGTCTTGACTGGTCTCCCCATTCAATATTCAGCTTATAATATATAATAAATATAGTAGTTCATTTGCTTTTGTGTGCAGTGAGCTTATATATAGGAGTCCCAAAGAGTATGGATGTTAATCTGCACCTCCCACCCCCTTTGCTATATCAAAATTAAGGGTATTTTATCAAGGCTCCGGGGTGGTGGTTGTTGATAGTTATCAGGGGAATGGCAAATTGTGTTGAAATATATAATAATATCAAGGGATGGGGAGGGGGTGCAAATTAAAAAAAAAGCTTTTTTATTATGAGCGAGGATGCAGTTATAATATCATTAAAATGTAATTTTTGGGGGTCAATTTATGGGAATCAGGGGCAGAAATACCTGCTATTAAAAGTTATAGTGAGGTCAACTTATTGAAGTTGCAAATAAACAAGATGTACACTAAGGGCGGTTTTATTGAAGTTGGCACCTTAGTATCAAAAAGATGTGGAAGGCTCTGCCAGACACCATACAGAAGCTGCATGACACCCTGTTTTAGGTATTGAAACCTGTTTTTTTAATGATTAAATGGGTTCTTCTCCAGAAGTATAAACCTGGCTGAATTTTATCACCAGTTTGTGAAGGTGTGCAGCTTGGTTATT
>CAXMTQ010000337.1:0-2452 GCA_964196205.1 uncultured Desulfobacula sp. | reverse complement strand
ATATTTTTGGTATCATGGAGTATTTCAGCTTCGGAATACTCCATACAGGGATAATTATCCTTGAGTTCAGGATGGGTGTATTTTCAACTAAATATATTATAAAATTTACAACGACAGAATGCTCTGGTTTAAGCCCCAAGGCTTATATAGTGGAATCAAAATCTCAAAGCCAAACAACGTCACATACCAGATATAGAGGTGGATCTATATTTTATCAGGACTGAGCCCTATGAATACAAGTCATCGCTTTCGTGTTACGGAATAACTCCTTTTTGAAATAATGAAGAGTTATTTTTAATAATAGAAAATATTGAATTAATTTTTTATTCAAATTTTGTATCAAAAGAATTAATTTTATTCATGGACAGAATAATCCACACCCCTTATTGTAGCCCGATGTTTAAACCACTCATCCTCATCAGCAGGTGGTGTCACACAATCCTTTTCTTCCTTTCGTTTGAGAACAATGGCTTCTTCCGGACAAGTGCTGATACAAAGCCCACAGCCAATGCATTTGTCCTGAATGATGCTGTAAGTTTCTTCATTTTCTTTAATGGCATTAATCTGACACCTTTCATCAGAACAGATTCCACAACCGGTGCATGATGCATCATCAATCATGGCATAAAAATGGGAGTTAACACCTTCGGAAAAACCAAATTCGTTTACAGATCTTAGAACACCGCAACAGCATCCGCAGCAATTGCATATATAATGCTGGCCGTTTTGAATATTACTGGCTAAATGCACAAGCCCTGCTTCTTCTGATTTTTTAAGAATTTCATAGGCTTCATCTTTTGAGACCGCTCTTCCACCCCAAGGGTGGTTATTTTCAAAAACACCCGGTACCGGAGCAATGGCCATACAGACTTCAAGGGGTTTGTCACAAGGGTTTCCCAGAAGTTTTTTTTCTTTTTTGCATATGCATTCATTCACGGCAAAAGATTGGCCATTTTCAATGATTGTTGAAACCTGTTCATAGGGAAGTGTCATCTGATTATTTTCAACTTCTTTTTCAATAGGGATCACTTGCATAAGATGAGGAGTATACTTGAAAAACTCTTTTCCAAAGGTATGACTGTATTCATAACATAATTGGGCAAACTCCTTGTCCATACTTTTTACTTGGTACTCATAAATACCTAAAACCCAAGGTATCATTTTGAAAACTTTGACTGCTCCAAAATCAACACCGAACAATTGCCCTTTATTCCACATAGTTTCAAGCTTTTCTGCCAAACCATCCAAGGTTCTTCCAGTTCTTTCCGAAACCTGCAGGGGTGTTTCAAATGTCAGTCTTAAGTCACAGAATAAATCTGCTTCTTCAGGTGTGAATATTTTTTTTAAAATTTTAATTTCAACACCTTTTTCCGTTTCTGGGAAACCATTGGGAAGTGTATCCAGAACCTTTGCGAGTTTTTTATAAATCAGATTATCAGTCATGTTTTGACTCCTATTTTGTTGATGTTAATTATAAGGCATTCCAATTTAATTAATTCAAGTCAGATTTTTCCATGAGAGTTCTAAACATTTAAATGATGACGGAGGTACAAGATTAATAACATTTCAATTCCTTCTGAATCATTCTTTCTTTAACCTGTGTCAATCCGGAAAATAAAAAAACACCGGTACCATGAAAAAAAAGACCGATCCCCCATCCCAAAAGAGGACCTGCAGACCATATATGATCGCTTGACGTAGAAAGATTAATGACAACCAACATGGTATTGACTAAAAGATAAACCAACAGGTGAATAAGAAAACCGATTTTTGCTTCCACTCTTTTTTTTGCTTTTTTATAATTTGTGTTGTTTTCCATTTTATATCCCCTTTTAAAACTATTTTGGTATTTCATGAATAGATTTTAAAACAGACATATGCACTATGCAATTTGATTCAGACAGATGGTAAATTTCATGGGATGAATAAGCAAAAACAGAGGATGAAATTTGTTATAAAAATTTTACCTGAGTGCCCTGGTGACGGTAGAGTGAAAGTTGATAACCGCAAAAATTCTATAACTATTTTCTTCTTTCAAAAAATTTAGGCACATCAAAAATGAGGTCTGTATTACCCTCCACCTGATACTTTCCTCCCATGATCATCTCAGTACCATCTGCTTTGCCGGTGACAATATCTATCCAAACATCAAAGGGTGACTTTATTACAAGGTCCGGGTTTTCAGATTTGCCATCCCTTGCCTGGATAGTCCCGTCTGAAATGATGAAATGACATGTGCCTTCCACCCGGCCTGTAAAATTATTTTGTATGATCGCTTTACCCTACTAAACCAAACAGAAACAACCCTGATAATAAACTGTCATCATGCAATTTGCGATGGAATGTCTCTTATGTATCTTTTTAAAGATATTACAAAAATTTTATCTGGAAAGAACATTAAGATAGAACAAAAAATGCCTGTTTTTCTTGAACCGGAAAATATTCCGCAAAG
>CAXMTQ010000336.1:0-2453 GCA_964196205.1 uncultured Desulfobacula sp. | reverse complement strand
AAGCCGTAAAATTTCCATTTCAGCCAGGTCGTCATCGCGCACCGGTCTTGCGCCATCCACCACATAAATAATGCCTGCTCCCTTTGCCACTGGTTGTAAAAGCTCACACTCATCTGCAAAAAAAGGATCATTTTTAAATGTATTAATAAACGTTTCAACTATTTTGTCTGAAGGACCTTGAAAGGCTTTAAACCAGGCAAGGGTCTTTTTGGGAACCTGGAATCCGGGTGTGTCCACAAAGGAGATAATTTTTTCTCCATCAATTGTTATGGTATATCTCTTTGATACCTTTGTCTCCCCTGGGTACTGGCTGATCTTAACCTGATCGTCTTCGGTCAGGGTGGATACCACAGAAGACTTTCCTTCATTGGGATGGCCAAGTATTGCAAATTCAGGTATCATGACTGCACAAACCTTATTACTGATATTTCAGGATCTTCAAGTTTAAACACACTTTTTTCCCACACTTTAAAATTAATATCACTTCTATCCACACCAAGATTTTCCTGACCTCCATCCCTGGTCAGCAGAACATATAAAGGTATGCCTTCTGGAACTGCCTCCTTTATCTTTGTAATATAGTAAAGCAATTCCCGTATGGGAGGCTGCCAGACTTCCTGAAGAAGGATCACCTGGTCTGCATTACTCTTGCTGATCCTGGTTACAGCATCTTCATCATGATCGAAATCAAAATTTATCCCTATTGTCTCTTTTAACTCCAAAAACAGATGTTTTTCAATACCTTTAACAACTGTCTGGATAGTTTCATGACAATAAACACTTTTTGAAACAAGAAGCAATGCTTTTCCAGCAGGCACATTTTGCTGAGAAGTAAAAAAATCTGTTTTTGACTCACTCTTTACAGGATCATGCTCAATGCCTTGATTCACTGCACTCTTTCTAGTATCAAAGCCAAGGACAGGAGACTTCATCCTGAGAATCAACAGTCTGAATTTAGGGTTTGCAAAATTAAAATTTTTTAATGCCTGCTGTTGAAAAAAACTTCCGGCAATAATAAGCAGCCCCCTTGGAATAACAGCATAAAACAGAATTCCAAAGCAAAGAAAAGGCCACCAGGAGACAAGATCCTGTGTTGTGAGTGCATAGATACCCTGTTTTAAAATAATGCGGCTGCCTTCTATCTGTTCAAGACTCGGGATTGCCAAGGCTTCAGGTATAAACCAGGACCATGGTAAAGCTATGAATGATACCAGATCATGGATATTGTGACTGGAAGCCATTAATGTGGACTGCCACCCAAATGCCATGTCACTTACCACTATTCTGAAAAACATTCCACCAAGAACGCCTGCTGAAAAACTGAAGGCAAACAGAGACGTTAAAATAAAAAAAGGCCAGAAAAAAAGATCCTGGTATTCTTTAGTTTTCATGCGCATGAAGCTTATGAAATATTCCGGATCTTCAATGCTCTGGTTAAAAATCAACCTTCCGGTTTTTTTTATACTTATGGGCAGCACATTAAAAAACAGGGAAGAGACAAATGTATGAACTATTGAACCTGCATCACTGTTATTTCTTCTCACTCTCCTCCGTGCCAGTAAAACCAGAGCAAACAGTATAAAAATTACCTGCAAAACAATAAAGAGTGATGTAAAACTTGTCACATTTACAGGCCGTGTACCATGATAAGCAAGAAATGAATATACCATGGATATCCCGGTGATAAGTCCTGAAAAAATCATGACATAAACCATACAGGTATAAAGGGATGAAAAAACAGTACCGGGCAGAATCGGCAGCCCTTTTTCATCTTTTCTGCACTTGAGCCATGAAAAAAGAAGAGTCATGTCAGTTTCAGCACTGCCTTTACACCTTTTGTAGATCTTGCGGTCCTTAAGCTCCCTTGATCTGATATCTTTCTTGGAATCAAGGGCATTATCCCTGCTGATGAGATAATCAAGATTAAGAATATCTTTTATATATATTTTCATGACTATTTATTAACAGATCACAGCAATTTTCACAATTGGTGGAGTTTATTGGAAATATTTTGCTTAATTCGTAAATATTCAGGTTGTTTAAAATTTTTAAAAAGTTCAGGACACAATCAAAATAAACTATTGGACGGAATCTGGTCAAGATTGTTTGAGTTTTGAAAAAAAAGCTGATGTTTCGTTTTCATAGGTCGTGTATATGTTTAATCACAGTATTTATTGCGAATGGAAATGATATCGTCTTTAACCGCAAAAAAAGCATCAATCAGATCAGGATCAAAGCTTTTCCCCTGTTCCTCTTTTATGATGGCAAACGCCTTTTCCATGGGGAATGCATCTTTGTAGGGACGTTTTGATGTCAGGGCATCGAATACATCGGCAATGGTGGTAATCCGTCCGGACAGCGGAATGTCCAATCCTTTTAGGTTGCCCGGATAGCCGGATCCGTCCCATTTTTCATGATGGGTTAATGCAATGGTTTTAGCTGTTTTCAGTATG
>CAXMTQ010000335.1:0-2481 GCA_964196205.1 uncultured Desulfobacula sp. | reverse complement strand
TATTCCCCACGTTGCAGGTTAATTCAATACCTTTGGGATATCCTGCTTCTTTTAAGAGTTTTTTAGCCCCGGCAATATCCTGTTTAAGAGGCGGCAGTTTAAAATACTCTGGATGGATGGTTGCAACATGATGGTGTTCTGCAACAACTCCTAAGCCCTGGTGGGCGATCTTAAGCTGTCTTTGGACATCGCAGCATTTTTGAACTGCCTTGCGCACACGGACATCATCAAAGGGTTTTTTGTTTACTTTCATACGGATAACACCGGTTTGTGTGGAGGGAATTGATACAACTTTGATGCCCGGAATACTTTTAGCTGCTTGCAGCGTTGTCAGATCAAGCATATAGATGCCATCCACCTGTTTTGAAGCGATGGCTGCCAGGTAAGCACCGGCATCCTGACCCAGATCTATGAAATGAATTTCATCAAGAAAAGCTTCGTCACCCCAATAGGGAGCTTTGCTCTTTTTCAATACAGCTATCTCGCCAACTTTAAATTTGGTAAGGGTGTATGGTCCGGTGCCTACAGGATTTTTAGAAAGATCTCCTCCCTCTTTTTCGAAATTACGGTGAACAATGGCAGTGGGATAGTTGTAAAGATTTTCAGGAATTGACAGAACCGCTGATTTCAGGTTAAGCCTTACCGTATGAGCATCTACTTTTTCAACGGCATTTTTAATCATGCGTTTAATGGGATTGCCTTTTTTATCTTTCTTGCCGGAGTCTTCAAGCATGGCGTTGAACAGTCCCAGGTTGGATGACCCGGTTTTGGGATCAAGCCATCGGGTAAAGTTAAACACTACATCATCGGCACCAAAGTCATCACCATTTGACCATTTAACGCCTTTACGAAGATGAAAGATCCAGGTTTTTAAATCATCAGATGCTTCCCAGCTTTCCGCCAGGTTAGGCCTGGTGATATTATCTGGCCCTGTTTCCACCAGATATTCTACTATATTTCTGGCAATGATAGATTTTTCAGTCCATGAATACGTAGCTGGATCTGCTATTTCCTGAACCTGCATACCCCATCTCAAGACTCCGCCTTTTTTCTGACCGGCATGGGCGGTTGAAATCAGGTCAGGTAAGATATCTTTACCCAGTATTGCACTGGCAAGGCTATAGGCAGTTGTGACAGATATGCCAAGTAAAGTTGTTGTTCGTAAAAATTCCCGCCTGGAACATTTACCTTCAGCAAGGCTTTTTTCCATCTCTTTAACACCTGGATGTACTCTTGTTGTTGACTGCTCTTTTTTTGTGGCCATAATTTTAAATCCTCCCCAAAACATAAAGTGATTAAAAATGAAACTCCTAACTAAAATATTGATTACACAAACATTCAAAACCGTGATGACTTTTGTTTCATATTTTAGGAATTAATTGTACAAAGTCATTGATTTTGGCTCCTTTTATTTCATAATTTCGACTTTATTAGAGATTTCAAGTGAAAGTCAAGGGAATAATCCTAAATTACTCAAACCACATCGAAATTACTCATTTATTTGGTCTTCTTTACTATATTATCACGACTCTATTAAAGTCTTCAGGTTAAAGTCAAGAATAAAACAAAATAAAGTAAAAAAATTCATTTTGTAATACATAAGCAAATATAAAAATATTACTATTTGCAAACAAATTTTTCTATGGTAATTAAACTATAATATTCATGTTAATTGATATTTTTTTTTATGGAGGAAAAATAAAATTAAAAAATACAAAGGCAAAGATCTTACAAAGGAAGCATATAATGACATCAGAAAGATGATGTTTTCCAATGAACTCAAGCCCGGACAAAAAATTCCGTACAGGCGTATGGCTGAAGGATTAAACATGAGTTTAACTCCCGTTGTCCAGGCTCTGAAGCATATGGAATTCATGGGTCTGGTACACCATGAACAAAACAAAGGATTCTTTGTGGAAAAGGTGACACCCCGGGAGATTGATGAAGCCTATCAACTCAGGAGCATCATTGAGCCCAAAATGTTGAAAGAGACTATTTTAAATCTTGACGAACAAGGTTTAAAAACAATTAAAACCGCTCTGGATGGATATCTTGATGCCTGTCAAAAAGGATCTTTAAAATTAAAATTAGTGAGGGACATTCAATTTCACATGTCCATAGCAGAGCTATCGGGTCAAAATTTATCCATCTTAATTCTAAGATACCTGTTTGATTTCCTCTATCTTCGGTTTGGACAGAATCTTATTTTTTCACACCCTTCAGAAGATTCAGTCCATGACAATACTGCCATCTTTAATGCAATTGTATCCAGAGATATTGAAACCGCCAGCAAAATTCTTAAACAGCATATAAAAGATATACACAACAATGCCCTGGAAGGCATTCAGGAGAGGCTTGCAGAAGCTGAAGATATAATTTTTTAACTACAAATAGTCATGTTCAATAGTAAAGAAACAGAAGCATTTAAAATTTTTGTCTTAATTTTTCGACAAAATAAATTACATTTTGTATTTTATTTAT
>CAXMTQ010000334.1:0-2522 GCA_964196205.1 uncultured Desulfobacula sp. | reverse complement strand
GGTTAAAGTAGTCTCCAATGACCATGTCAGGGAACCTGAATCCACTATGGGAGCTGAAGACATGGCTTTTGTTCTTGAAAAAACAAAAGGGTGTTTTTTTCTTCTTGGCACAGGGTTTGAAAAGTGTGCACCCCTGCACAATTCCAAATTTAATTTTGATGAGTTACTGTTATTGCTGGGTGTGGAAACATTTGTCCAGTTTGCTTTGGATCTGCTTGAATAAAAAATTAAATAGGATGCTGCTGATATCTTATATCTTCAATCCCAGATTTTCATCCAGTCCCAGCATGATGTTCATATTCTGAACAGCTGCGCCCGAAGCACCCTTTCCAAGGTTGTCCAGGCAGGAAATTATCACGATATAGTCGGTATTTTCATACACTGATATTTCAATTCTATTGGTATTATTACACGCTTTTGCATCCAGCAAACCCTCATCAAGGTATTCAGCAGTGTTCTCAATGATTTTGACAAATTTATTGTTTTCATAATATTTGGTATACAGCGCCACAATCTCCTGCCTGGACACCTGTGCAGCCAATTGATCTTTAACCAGATAGGACATCACCAGCATACCCTGTCTAAAATTTCCAACGCTTGGTGTAAAAAGCGGTGGTGTCTCCAACCCTAAGACATACTGCATTTCAGGCAGGTGTTTGTGGTCAAGATCTAAGGCATAGGGTCTTTGGGAGTTTACTTTGTCAAAATTTTCAGGATCTTCATAAACATCGATCATTCCTCTTCCTCCGCCACTGTATCCGGTGATAGAGTGACAGATTAATTTCTGCTGTTTTGAAACAATATTGTTTTCCATCAAAGGGTTTAGTGCCATGATAAAACCTGTTGCATGACAACCTGGTACGCAAACTCTGGTGCTGTTTTTTATCTTTTCTCTCTGAAGCAAGTTTAATTCCGGTATACCGTAAGTCCACTTCCTGCTTGTCCGGTGTGCTGTGCTGGCATCGATAACTTTTGTTCTGTTATTGGTGATATACTGCATTGCTTCCTTAGAAGCAGCATCAGGCAGACACAGGAAAACCATATCAGCTTTATTAAGTAACTTTTGTTTGACCTCAGGGTTTTTCTTCTCTTTTTCTGCTATTTTTAAAATCTCAAGTTCATCCCTTTTGTTTAACATTTCATCTATTTTTAAGCCGGTTGTTCCAAACTGTCCGTCCACAAAAATTTTATATTTCATTTGACTCCTTTAAGTTAGTTTCTGCCCTTAGGGTATTGCATGTCAGGCAGCACGCCTGCCTTTTCCAATTGATGTTAACACAGGTTGAGATGTTCTGCACCTGTTTTAAATTGAATTAAACCTTTAGTTAATTTAATCAATTCGTTTTTAATATTTTTTTGCTCTTTGGACATCTACTTATCAGACAAGTTAAGAGCTACACTCTTTTAAGTTTTTTTTAAGTTTCGTGGATTGCCATCGACTATATCGAGAACTATAGAAATCTATCTGCATTCTTTGGATGGAGCGATTGAAAAAGCAATGGATAGTTTATCAGGAAAATTTACGCAAAAAAGTGAAGAGGCACAACCAAAAAGCACAACCAAAAGAGTAGGGTAAGTTTGAAGTCTTGGTCGGGGCGAGAGGATTTGAACCTCCGACATCCTGCTCCCAAAGCAGGCGCGCTGCCAGGCTGCGCTACGCCCCGTTATTCAGTGTTGAACACAATTATACAAGATATCATTATAAAATACTAAAATCAAGATTTTCTTTTTCCAATTTTCTTGACACCCTTATATATAATAGTTATCTTAAGAGACTTTGTGTAAGGTGCTTAATATGCAATATATAATTTATATATTACATATTTTTAATTTTTTGAAGCAGTGTTTAATGCTGATTCAAGTTTAATAAATTGAGACCCAAGAAAAAATTGGTCTCAAAACGGATACAGGACAAAAAAGATATGCCAGTAAAAATTGAAGATAAGAGCAGTGTGAAAAAAGTACTCTCTTTTGAAATTCCAAAAGAAGATATTACCAAAGAGTTGAATGTTGCCTATAATGAATTGAAAAAAAAGGCAGATGTAAAAGGGTTCAGAAAGGGCAAAATTCCCCGCAAGGTATTGGAAAACAGATTTTCAAAAGATGTTCATGCAGATGTTGCACCCCGCTTGATTCAGGGAGCATTTATTGAGGCCATTAAAGAACATGACTTAAATATTGTTGGTGGTCCTCAAATGGACCCGCCAGAGTTAGATCCTGAAAATGCATATATTTTTGATATAACAGTGGAAATTAAACCAGAACTTGATGATATTGAATTTGAAGGTATTGCTTTAGAGAAGACAAAGTATGAAATATCAGATGGTGAGATAGAGAGTCAGATCCATATGATCCAGAAAACAATGGCAAAAAAAGAGACTGTGACTGAAGAGCGTCCAGTAAAAGAAGGTGACTTTGTTTTGATTGATTACATGGGGTTTTTAAATGACAAACCCTTTGACCCAACACCAAAAATTGAAAATTATGTTATGGGAATAGGGCAGGATGCCATGCCAAATGAG
>CAXMTQ010000333.1:323-2551 GCA_964196205.1 uncultured Desulfobacula sp. | reverse complement strand
ATCGATCCTGCAAAAAAAATAAAAGAGCCAGTTACTTATCATGGTTCCTGCAACTATATCCGTAATGGAGGACTTTCCCATATCGGCAGAGAAATAATGAGCTATATTGCTGAAGATTTCAGGGAAATGACACCCAATGGTGAGCACAATTTTTGTTGTGGGGGCGGCGGTGGATTAAACGGTATCGGTAAATACCGCAAAGAGCGGAATACCGGTCAAAAAGTAAAAAGAGATCAAATTCTTGCAACTGGTGCAAAACTTGTTATTACGCCATGTCATAACTGCTGGGACGCCATCCGGGAACTCATGTTTAAAAAAATACTATTTGCAACAACAGGAACACCTTCATGTGATGCTGCGGCCAGAGTTGCCTTTGAAATGGCCAAACGATATAATACAGAGCTCTTCATAATTAATGTTTTTGGAATTCCTTCAAGAAGTTTCAGTCAGGTGATCACAGACCTTAGAACCGGTGATGAGATTGATCTTCATGACGACCAGCTTGCAACGGTTAAAAATAAATTGAAAAAGATATATCAGCAGCAGATTCAAGACTACAACACCCCGCATGATATAATTCTTACCGATGGAATACCACATACTGAAATATTAAGAGCGGCTCGTAAAAACGAGATTGACCTCATCGTAATGGGTGCAAGGACATCAACAAAAGAAAACACAGGCTCTGTAAATAGGCATTTAGTAGGCAGAACCCTGCAGAGTGTGGCCAGATCTGCCAGATGCCCGGTACTGATAATCGGACGTGCAGCCGCATCATTCTGGGGAGGAATTTCCAATATTGTTTTTGGTACTGATTTTTCAAAAGGATCAAACCAGGCTTTTGAATTTGCATTTAATTTAACAAAAATGTTTAATGCTTCCCTGCATTTTTTCCATGCCATTGATATCAGCTCGGGGCCATTTGAATTTACAAAAAACCAGGAAGTGATTGAAGATAGAATAAGAGAAGTCAGGGGGATGATCAGAAAAAGATATATAAGTAAGATGGAGGGATACAATGACTATGAAATTGACGTATGGGAGGGCATACCCTATGTCGAGATTGTTAAATATGCAAGGGAGAGTTTTGCCGACCTTATTGTGATGGCACATCACACCAAAAAAATGGCCCCCCCGGAAGAATCCGTACTCGGCAGTAATGTGGAGCAGGTTGTTTTGCGTTCCAATGCGCCGGTCATTAGTGTCAACCATCCAGCCAGGCAAAAAAAAATAGATAATAAATAATTTTATATATTGGCAAAAACCGTCCTTAAAAAGGAGATTTTAAGTTATGACAAAAAAAATTATGATTGTTGATGATGATCCTGTAATTGTAAAATATCTGGAAAATATTTTTAAAAACAGTGGCTATAAAACATGCGTGGCCAGGGATGGTTCTGATGGTGTAAACATAGTCAAAAAAGAGAATCCAGATTTGATTACCCTTGATCTTGAGATGCCTGAGGAGTGGGGACCCCGTTTTTATAGAAAACTTTCCAAGGAAAAACCATTTAAAAATATTCCGGTAATTGTTATCAGCGGTCTTTCAGGCAATCAGTATGCTATCCATAAAGCAGTAGCAAGCTTGACAAAGCCGTTTGACAGGGATGTTTTATTAAAAATTGTAAAAGATACCATTGGAGAATAATTCAAACATAAGTAAAAACAACTACTTAAGGATAAAATTAATGAAACTGTTTTATTACAATTTGATCATGATATCTGCATTGTTCATAATAATTCATCCTGCATTCTCCCAATACGAAGACATTGAACTATGCATGTACAGACAGGACTTCAATCAACACATCAGACCACTGGTAGTATTCCCCCATATGGTTCATGGAGAGTGTATGGATTGCATAGATTGCCATCATGATTATGATGAATCTGGAGAAAATATCGGAGGAGACGGAGGATTCTGCTCAGACTGCCATACCAAAAGTGCTGGTGACAATCCAATCCCTCTGATGGAAGCTTTTCATAATCAATGCAAACAGTGTCATGCAAAAGAGATCGGAAAAAGTAAAAACAAAAATATTCCCCAGATGTGCGGCCAGTGTCATTTGAAAAAGAGAGAGTGATTTCTAATTTGCTATAATTGATTTTTACTTAAGCACTTTAAATCATATGAGAGAGTAGGAAACCAGTATGAAAAAGTAAGCCAGACGTTGCGGTTTTTTCGATTTTTATTTTTTTTTTTTTAAAAGAATTCAGAGCTTAATTCA
>CAXMTQ010000333.1:0-313 GCA_964196205.1 uncultured Desulfobacula sp. | reverse complement strand
TACTATTTGTTTTATAACAAACAATCGTATCTGTAGGTCTATCTTGTAACTTATTGTAAGTAATATAAATATTTATCGTTTTGTTTTAAAGAATTTTTCTGGTATAATCATTGCTATAATTAATACTGGGTGAAATTTATATTGCAAAAATGCGATGATAATTTATTTTGGAAGAAAATAACTCAAATCAATTTTTGGAATATCAAAATAAAGTACTCTTACTCCTATATGGCTTGTATTGGATTTTAACATGATCAGTAAAAAAATATTCGGACCCCTTTCAGAGGAAACCACTAAAGTAATTCTCGAATGC